>JAAZDR010000141.1 GCA_012512705.1 Bacillota bacterium | reverse complement strand
TAAGAGACAGTAGTAATCTGGCAGACATAAAAAGGGGTGTTTATTAATAAAATTTAATACTAAATTCCATGTACAAGTACTGGGAGGAAAAAGTGATTTCAAAAATATTGAACCGGGGTTATAGACGACGTCGATATCGAAACGATAGATTCCTTTGTATTCATGTGTTAATTACTTTGATGCTGGGGTTTGCCCTTTTGCATAGTTTTGCTTCATTAAAAAATATGAATACGGAAACACCCTTTTATGAGGAAGCGGCGGAAGAGGGCTTACCAGTGGCTAAGACTGAGAATGGAGGAGGGATTGAAGATAAGGGGGCTACCCTAGAGAAAGGTTCTTATTTTAGAGACTTGTCTTTTTTAAAATCTGCACTTGCCGAAAATATTCCCGTAATGGAAACGGGTTCTTTTCGTCTTTTCCCCGGTTTAAGCGAACCGGGAATAATAAACGGAGTTATAAATGTATTATTAGGGTTGGATTTTTCTCGGCCACAGACGTTACTTGTTGCCGAGTTGAGCGGGATGGAGCTTTTCCCCTTACCTGCTGTTTACTACCCGTCTGTGGTGATAGAAGGTGGTGAATGGAGGGATAAAAGTGAACAGCAGCGCGGTAAGAACAACCTGCCAAAAGGCGAGGGGAAAGGGACGGGAACAAGCTCCTCCATGGATACGGTTAATAGAGACGAACCGGTAATTATTATTTACCATACTCATACTACGGAAACATTTGTACCAACAGTCGGCAAAGCTTTTACAGAAGAATTAGAGAAGAGTGTTGCCTTCCTGGGAGAGAAATTGAAACAGCAGTTGGAGGAGGAATACGGTCTGGCAGTATTGCACAATAAAAAAATCCACGATGTGCCTCGAACATTAGCTTACAGCAAAGCTAGGCCTACTTTAGAAAAGCTCCTTCAAGAAAACCAGAATGTAAAGATGGTCATTGATCTGCATCGAGATGGTGTTTCACGGTCGTTGACCACAGCTATTGTGGATGGAAAGGAGATCGGCAATATTTTAATTGTGCTCGGTTCTAACCATGAAGGCTGGCAGGATAATCTGAAGCTTGCCTTAAGTCTACAGCAGCACCTGGAAAGAGAGTCAGCCGATTTATCACGAGGCATACGGCAGAAAAAATTTAATTACAATCAGGATCTCCATCCAGGGGCATTGATTATTGAAATTGGCGGACATGAGAATAGCTTGGAAGAAGCTTTGCTTACCATCCCCTATCTGGCAAGAGCTATTGCTGAAACTTATCATGCCAATTTTAAGGATTGACATAGATGAATATTTTGCATTGTTTTGTCCCATGCTAATAATAATTTCAAAACGGAATGGGACAAAATGTTTTTTTTTAAAAGAAATTTTTGGTTAACAATTTTTGCCTTTTTGCTTATCTTGATTTTCCTTCACTTATCTCTGACAGTAGCTGAAATTGGGTTGCTTTCCCTGACAGGGGAAGAAAAAGAGCTTCAAGCCCTACGTTTGAGATTAGAACCTGAGTATACGATAACATTAATTTTTGCTGGTAAAAGCTACCGCCTTGAGCTCAAGGAATGCTTAGTCTTTGGCAGCGAGCTGCTGCAGTGGGTTCCAGGTTTTACTGGTTTGTAGGTCCCGCTACTTAGTTGTGTGGCGGGTTTTTATTTACATTGCCGACCCCTCTCCTTCATTGCTTGGAAGTAAGGGTGGTGTTATAATTATATACCGAAATAATTATTGATGAACGATACTAGGTGTTGGAACGGGGGCTTTGATGTAAATGCATCGGAAGCAGATCCGCAATTTTTCGATTATTGCTCACATTGATCACGGGAAATCAACGCTTGCCGACCGCATGCTCGAGTATACAGGCACCTTACCGAAAGGGAAATGAAAAACCAGGTTCTTGATTCGATGGACCTTGAACGGGAACGCGGTATAACCATTAAACTAAAGGCTGTACGCTTTGGAATATAAGGCGCGTGATGGACAGATTTACCTGCTCAACCTTATTGACACACCGGGTCATGTTGACTTTGTTTATGAAGTTTCGCGCAGTTTGGCTGAAGGGGCGCTGTTAGTGGTTGATGCTGCCCAAGGGATCGAGGCGCAAACTATAGCCAATGTCTTTCTTGCTCTTGAACACGATTTGGAGATCGTTCCTGTTATTAATAAGATTGATATTCCCAGTGCTGATCCGGAGCGAGTGAAGCACGAGTTGGAGGAGATAATCGGCTTGACGCTGATGATGCTATACTCGTTTCGGCAGCAAAGGAAGGAACAGGGATCTTAAAGGCTCCGCGTTTTTCCTGGCACAGCTCCATCACTGCACCGATAAATTCCTGCGTAGCAATAATCCGCGCCTCAACATAAGGCTCAGCGATTATCTCGATCTCTTGATCGGCGGCATCCGCGAAGGGTTGTCAACGAAAAGTATTTTCCCATCAGTCTTTGTTACCTTATAATTAACGTTCGGTGCGGTAGCGATCAACTCCAGCCCATATTCGCGTTCCAACCTTTCCTGAATAATCTCCATATGTAAAAGTCCCAAAAATCCATCCCTAATATTTTTTATCCCCGCAATAATATACCCTACTTCCCCGGCACAAAGTGCCTCCCGGGGAGTCATCCACAAGAGATCTGCCAAAAACATCTTTCAGTTTAACACCAAATTGTTTTTCAAAATCTGTCATGGAAACCCCCTCTAGAAGCCGAAGCCCTAAAAACATCTTTTCTGCCATCGCTTCCCTATACCCAACATGCTCCCTCTGAGCTAGAGGCAATTTTCCGGCAGACAAGATATTAATATAGTCACGCACAGAACAAGTATTTGTGTAGCGCTCCCCATACAGATAGCCGCTGGCCCCAGCACCGATCCCAAGATATGGTTTTGCCTGCCAATAGCGACAGTTATGCTGCCCTTGAAATCCCGGACACGCATAGTTTGAGATTTCATAATGCAGATAACCTTCCTCCTCTAGCAATTGGCGTGACTTTTCGAACATAAGGCGCTGTTCTTCCTCGCCAGGTAGTCCTTGCATTTTTTTACGGTGCAGTTGTTCTGCAAAGATTGCACCTTCATCTATGCTAAGACCATAGAGGGAAATATGTTCCGGTTTAAAACAAAGGATATCCCGCAGCGTATCCTCCCAGTCAGCAACAGTTTATGCGGGGAGGCCATAGATAAGGTCAATATTTAAATTGTTAAAGCCAATTTCCCTCGCTAATAGCCAACTATTTTGTTGGTAAAGAGAGGACTTTTAGAGATTAGGGGAGATTATATCTGTCTTACTCCAGAGGCAGTTCCTTTGCCAACCTTGTATTCAGGGAATTTTTAGATCCGTTAATTCTTGACAAATGAAAAAGGCAATGATATTTTATAAAGGGATGCTTAGCACTCTTTTATTAAGAGTGCTAAAAGGAGGTGTAGTCAGTGCCTCTTAATGAACGCAAAAAGCAGATATTATACGCTGTAGTCAAGGAACATGTAAATAATGCTGAACCTGTAGGCTCTAGAACCCTAGCACGCCGTTACAATCTGGGGTTTAGTTCGGCAACTATTCGTAACGAAATGGCTGATCTGGAGGAAATGGGGTATCTTAAGCAGCCCCATACTTCGGCCGGCAGAATTCCTTCTGAAAAAGGCTATCGCTATTACGTGGATTTCCTTATGGAGGTTCCCGCTCTTACTGAAGAAGAGGAAATTAGGCTCAATAAAGCCTTGAAGCTTGAGAAAATGCGGGAGATCGAACAGATTATCCAGAATGTATCAAAGGGACTTTCAGAGATCACAAATTACACTTCTCTGGTGATAGCCCCCCAGCTAACAAAGAGTGCTTTCAAAGAGATGCGAATTATACCCATTGACGAACAGCGGGGAATTGTGGTGCTGATTACTGATACAGGCTTTATCAAAAATAAGATCATCAACCTGCCCCGCATGTTAAATCCCCAGGAACTTAATCAGGTGGTTAACTACCTTAACAAACGGTTGCGCGGGCTTGCTATTGATCAGGTAACAAATTCCTTACTGCGAGAGCTTAAGAGGGATCTTTTCCACCGTATTGAAATTTTAGAGCAGGCTTTTTTGTTACTCGAGGAAAGTCTGAGTGAAGACGATAATCGCATTTTTTTAGGTGGCACAACGAAAATTCTTAATCAGCCGGAGTTTAAAAATGTGGAAAAGATTAAGCGACTATTATCCCTTTTTGAACAAGATTCGTTGTTAATGTCCCTTTTATCCTCTGCACTGGAGAAAAAGGATGTCTGGGTTAAGATCGGCAAAGAAAACAAACTAAAAGAAGCTCAAGAATGCAGCTTGGTTACCGCGAGCTATAAAGTTGGCGGTAAGACGATTGGCACAATCGGTGTCCTTGGCCCAACGCGTATGCAATATGCAAAGGTTATTGCTATTGTTAAGTATTTTGCAGAACAGCTTAATCAACTTTTTTAAAGCGTTTGAACAAGGGTTGTGGTTTAGAAGCAATGCTTGAAAGAAGGTGACTTTTTTGGCAGGGGCTGAAGAAAAAGTACCACAGGAGTTAAGGGCAGAAGCGGAAGAAAAGGCAGACAAGAGCAGCCAGCAAAAAAATGAAGACCCTCGGGATTGTGAACAGCCTGTGGATCTAGAGGAAGAATCAGGACAGGAATTAACAGAAGAAGACGAATTAAGGATCCCCACCCGAGAAGAATACGAAGCGCTTCAGGAGGAATTAGAGTTAATGTCGAAAGAAAATGAAGAGCTTTCGCATATGCTTCTGCGCTTACGGGCGGACTTTGATAATTATCGTCGCCGTATGCAGAGGGAGAAGGCAAAGATTAGCGAACAGGCTCTTTTTAACTTTATACAGCAACTTCTACCTGTAGTTGATAACCTAGAGCGTGCTTTAGAAGCGGCAGAGGTTTCTGAAGCAGGTTCTTTCGTCCAAGGGGTGGAGATGATCCATAGGCAGCTTTTAGAGGTTATGAAGAGAGAAGGAGTTTCACTTATTGAGGCGGAGGGGCAGCCTTTTGATCCGAATATCCATGAAGCGATAGGAAAGGAAGAGAAAGAGGGTTATGAACCTAATACAGTAATAGAAGTAGTGCAAAAAGGATATAAACTAAATGAACGAGTTCTCCGTGCCAGTAAAGTAAAAGTATCGTGTTAAATACATCTGTTAATTTAAGGTTAGGGAGGAGATCTAAGTGGGCAAAGTAATTGGCATTGATCTTGGAACAACAAACTCCGTTGTTGCAGCGATGATCGGCAGTGAACCAGAAATTATATCCAACGCTGAGGGAAGTCGTACTACGCCCTCTGTGGTTGCTTTTAGTAAAGATGGGGAACGCCTGGTGGGGCAGGTAGCAAAGAGGCAGGCGATAACGAACCCCGACAGGACGATTCTCTCCATTAAAAGATATATGGGAACTAAACATAGGGTGAAAATTGGCGACAAGGAGTATACGCCTCAGGAAATCTCAGCAATGATTGTCCGCAAATTAAAAGAAGATGCCGAAGCATATCTAGGTGAGAAAGTAACACAGGCAGTAATCACGGTTCCTGCCTATTTTACGGATAGCCAGCGCCAAGCGACCAAAGATGCTGGTAGAATCGCAGGTCTAGAAGTGTTACGGATCATTAATGAACCCACTGCTGCATCTTTGGCCTATGGTTTAGATAAAGGCGAAGACCAAACTATCCTAGTTTTTGACCTTGGTGGAGGAACATTGGATGTTTCCATTTTGGAGTTAGGCGACGGTGTATTTGAGGTTAGGGCTACGAGTGGCAATAACAAGCTGGGCGGCGATGATTTTGATGATGCGGTTGTGAATTATATCGCTGAGCAGTTTAAAAAAGAAGAAGGTATCGATCTACGAAGTGACCGCATGGCCCTGCAGCGCTTAAAGGAGGCAGCAGAAAAGGCAAAGATTGAACTTTCCAGTGTCACTTCCACGAATATAAATCTGCCTTTTATTACGGCAACAGAAGCTGGCCCGAAGCATTTGAATATGGATCTAAGCCGTGCTAAATTTGAAGAGCTGACCGCCCATCTGGTAGAAAAAACGATGGGGCCAACACGCCAGGCTTTGAATGATGCAGGACTAAAACCGGAAGATATTGATAAGGTGATCCTTGTTGGTGGTTCCACACGTATTCCGGCTGTACAACAAGCGATTAAAAATTTGATTGGTAAAGAGCCGCATAAGGGGGTAAATCCTGATGAGGTAGTTGCTCTTGGGGCGGCAATTCAGGCCGGGGTTTTAGCTGGAGAGGTAAAAGACGTCCTCTTACTTGATGTCACTCCCCTGTCTTTAGGGATTGAGACCTTAGGTGGGGTGTTCACTAAAATTATTGAACGGAACACTACGATCCCTACCTCTAAGAAACAGATTTTCTCCACAGCAGCTGATAACCAGACAAGTGTGGAGATTCATGTTTTGCAAGGTGAGCGGGCGATGGCCGCTGATAATAAAACTTTGGGGCGATTTATTCTTGATGGAATTCCCCCGGCTCCACGTGGAGTGCCGCAGATTGAAGTCTCTTTTGATATAGATGCTAACGGTATTGTTAATGTTTCGGCAAAAGATCTGGGCACCGGCAAAGAGCAAAAGATTACTATTACCGCTTCCAGCGGCCTTGACGATGAGGAGATTGAACACATGGTCGAAGAAGCGGAAAAATTTGCTGAAGAAGATCGTCGGCGTAAAGAGCTTGTAGATGCACGTAATAATGCCGAATCACTCATACATTCTACTGAAAAAGCGCTTAAAGACCTTAAAGATAAGGTGGATAGTGCTAAGAAAGAAGAAGTGAAAAAAGCAATCGAGGAGCTCAGGGAGCAAATTAAGGGTGATGATACCAAAAAAATTAAAGAAGCATCGGAGAAACTTACTGAGCATCTGCACGAGCTATCAGCAAAGTTGTATGAGCAGGTTAAGCAAGAACAAAGTAGCCGTGACGCTGCGGGAGGAGGGAATCCCGGAGCAGAACAGCAGGTCGACGATGAAGATGTTGTCGATGCAGACTATGAAGTGAAAGACGATGAAAATTAACGGTTGAAGCCTTTTTATTATAACTAAGAACGTAAAAGAAAGGTTTGTTTGGTAATGGCCAAACGGGATTATTATGAGGTTTTGGGCATAAGTAAAGATGCCACCCGCGACGAGATCAAAAAAGCATACCGTAAGATGGCACGCAAATACCATCCGGATATGAATCCCGGTGACAAAGATGCGGAAGAGAAGTTTAAGGAGATTAAGGAAGCATACGATGTGTTGAGCGATCCCCAAAAGCGTCAACAGTACGACCGGTTTGGCCATACTGCAGATGATATGGGGCAAGGGTATGGCGGTTTTGGCGGCGCCGGAGGTTTTGGTGGTTTTGGCGATTTTGGCGGGTTTGAAGATATTTTTGAGACGTTTTTTGGCGGCGGCATGCGCCAAAGCCATCCGCGTGGCCCACAGCGGGGCAGCGATTTGCGCTATGATCTTGATATAACTCTTAATGAAGCTGCCCAGGGTCTAGAAAAAGAGATCGAGATCCCACGTGCGGAGAATTGCCCCACCTGTCATGGCAGTGGAGCCAAACCCGGAACCAGTCCGCAAACCTGCCCTGCCTGCGGGGGAAGCGGTCAGCAGCAGTATGTACGCAGTACCGCTTTCGGGCGATTTGTAAATGTGAAGACCTGTGAGCAGTGCCATGGTGAAGGACAGATTATAAAAGAGAAATGCCCGGAATGTCATGGTGAAGGCCGGGTGTTGCGCCGTCGTAAGATTAAAATCAATATCCCCGCGGGCGTTGATACCGGCTCTAAACTGCGCATAGGCGGTGAAGGCCAAGCCGGAGTGCGTGGCGGACCACCGGGGGATCTATATATTGTAATTAGGGTTAAGCCGCATAAACTGTTTGAGCGTAGAGGAGACCATCTTTACTACGAGGTCGGAATCAGTTTTGCCAAGGCAGCCCTGGGAGGAGAGATCAAAATTCCTACCCTTGATGGTGGGGCAACGCTGCGTATCCCGGAGGGTACACAGACCGGGACAGTTTTTCGTTTAAAAGGGAAAGGGATGCCTCGCTTGCGAGGGTTTGGCCGCGGGGATCTGCGTGTTAAGGTAAATCTGGAAGTGCCTCGGCGTCTCAATACGCGACAGCGTAAGGCGCTCCGCGAGTTCGCTGCTGCTAGCGGTGAGGTGCTGGAAGGTGATGAAAAAAAATTTTTTCATCGGATGAAAGATGCTTTTAGCGGAGGGAAATAACTTAGAAGCAATCAGCTGGTTTATGTATGGGTGCTTGCTTTTAGCAGAGGCACCCATTTTTGTAATTGATTTGTATCATAGATTTGCTTGCCGGGGGGAAGCGGTGATGCATAGATTTTTTGTTGAGCAGGAAAATTTTAGTCCTGGTCAGGAGATATTGTTAACAGGTGAGGATGCACATCATATTTTTAATGTTTTGCGTCTTGTTAAGGGTGAAGAGATTTCTATTGGTTCTGGTAAAGGGGAAGTGTATAGGGCACGTTTGGAAACTGTGCGGGAAGGTTGGGTCAAAGCGGTCCTTTTAGAGCAGGAACTGGACTTAAGGGAACCTAGCCTTTCCCTTACCCTTGCTCAGGGTATTCCCAAAGGTGAGAAGATGGATAATATAATCAGGCATGCAGTGGAGTTGGGAGTATCGGCGATTATACCAATGCGTACCGAGCGTACTGTTCCACGTTTTTCCGCGCAAAAGGGGCTAAAAAAGTGTCATCGCTGGCAAAAAATTGCCCGCTCAGCAGCTGCTTTGGCAAAACGCAGTGTTATTCCAAAAGTGCTGGAGGTGTCTTCCATCGGTGAAGTTTTAGAGACTGCGCATACTTATGATGCGGTTTTTCTTCCTTGGGAAGAGGAAAAGGAAAATATGTTTCGCAACCTTATAGAGGATAAAGAAATGGCGCGTATTCTTTTGCTAATCGGCCCGGAGGGGGGATTCAGCGAGCACGAGGTAGAAAATGCCCGAAAGGCGGGAGCAAAAATAGTAAGTCTCGGTCCAAGGATAATGAGTTCGGAAACAGCAGCTTTGGCAGCAGTTACTATACTGCAACATGTGTATGGGGATCTGGGGTGATCTAGTGCAGAAAATGGCAGTCGCGACCCTAGGTTGCAAAGTAAATTATTGCGAGTCAGAAGCTTTGAAAGAACTTTTTCGCCAGAACGGTTATAAGATTGTAGATTTTGGACAAAAGGCTGATTTATATATTATCAATACCTGCACGGTGACCCATCTGAGCGATCGTAAGTCGAGACAACTGATCCGTAAAGCTAGGAGACAAAACCCAGAAGCAATAATCTGTGTTACCGGGTGCTATGCTCAGGTCAGCTCTGAAGAGGTATTACAAATAGAGGAGGTTGACCTTATTGTCGGCACTCATAACCGTCAAAACCTACCGCAGATGGTGGATGAGGCAAGGCAGAGGCATGTCCCTGTGAACTTGGTAGAAAGATATCCTGAGGGGGATGGTGAAGTAAATTTTGAAGAGCTGCCGGTGAGCGGACAAGGGAGGACACGCGCTTTCTTAAAAATCCAAGAAGGCTGTCGACAGTTTTGTTCCTATTGTATTATCCCTTATGCCCGCGGGCCTTTACGCAGCAGGAGCGTTGAATCAGTTTTAAAAGCGGTTAAGGAGCTTGCTGCTTCTGGTTTTAAGGAACTGGTGCTTACAGGGGTGCATCTCGGTCTTTACGGGAAAGATTTAGGTGGCAATAATTCTCTTGCTAGCCTCTTAGAACAGATCCATCGCTTACTTGAAGATACGGGTGGGATTGAGCGCCTGCGCCTTAGCTCCTTAGAGCCTGCTGATATGACCCCAGACTTAATCGAAACCGTGGTCAAGCTCGAGAAGATTTGCGCCCACTTACACCTTCCTTTACAGAGCGGGGACGACGAGATCTTAAAAAAGATGCGGCGCCCTTATGATCGCAGTTGGTTTAGAGCGCTTGTGCAGCATTTACGGCAGCAGCTTCCCGATATTGCTCTCACCACCGATGTTATGGTGGGCTTTCCCGGGGAAACGGAAGCACATTTTTGGTGCAGCTATCGTTTTATCGAAGAGATGCAGTTCAGTCGCATTCACGTCTTTAAATACTCTCCTCGTAGAGGAACGCCGGCAGCAAAAATGTCCGGGCAAATCACACCAGAGGTAAAAGATGAGCGCAGCAAGGTGCTTATGAAGCTTGCTGATGAGCTTTCCAGCCGTTATCGGCGCAGATTCATCGGCAGAACCCTACCTGTTTTATTTGAGGGGTTTTTTGCTGAAGGTTGGCTGGAGGGTCTGACAGAGCACTATTTACGAGTAAGGGCTAAAGCAAAAGCAGAGCTGTCCGGCAAGCTGATTTCAACTAAAATTTATGCTGACAGTGACGGTTATCTTTTGGGTCGTATAGAAGACTGATTTTTTTACCGTAAGCGGACATAAATAATTTAGTTGATGAATATTAATATCTTAGCAGGTTTGGTTCGCTTGTGAACTAAGTTGGTAAAGAGAGGGATGTCTTTTATGCGTACTCGGTTTTTTATTGTAGAGGCTCGGCGACTTTTACCGCTACTTTTCTTGTTAGTTCTTTTAATCAGCTTGTCGGTCTATGATAATTTTTTTCGTTTGGAAACAACGAGTGAGGCACCGGAAGAGCTGGAAAACACAATTACGTTTGTAACTACTGACCGCGGCGCTATCAAATATTCTCCCGATTTTCTAGTCGCCTATGATGAAGAGGATTGGGAAGCGTTGAAAGAAAATGCAGGGGTGCAGTTGCCCGACTATCCGTTTAATGCTGCCTATGAAGTTGCTGTTCTTTCCTTAAATGGGGAGATCGAAGCTGTTCGTCCAGTATCACAAGGTGAAAATACGCTTCAGGTTCAGGTTCGGGTTGCACCAAGGGAAAATTATTATCATGTTATAACCGTAGATCGAAAGGAAGTTGAGGCGGAAGAAACTCATTGGGTTTTTATTGATGAGGAAGATAGGGTTATTGCTCAACTAGCTCCGTTTAGGACTGTTGATAAAGGCGAACAAGAAGATGTGCTTGCAGAAGACGAAGAGATAGAGGGCGAAGAAGAGCAGATAAAATAGTAATATGACTGGTTCTGCAGGGATAGCACCAGCTGAAACCCAGTCATTTGTTAACACAATTACAGTCCAAAGTTTATGGGTTGCTTTTTTATTCTCAGTAGTGATTTTAATAATAAAATATTAGAGCTTACAGGGTATATTTAATAAAAAGGTAGAGATCATAAAGTGAACCTTTGTAGGTATAAGGTAACGCTTTTGCGGAGGGGATCAGATAATCTTCAACAAGAAAGGTTTTTATGTTAAGGGCGCCTGCTGTGAGGTCTTCGCCAGCGTCATTGCCAGCCATCAGGCAGAGCTCTGCTTTTTGATCAATTTTTTCTAATATTTCTGCATAGTACTGCGGGTGCGGTTTGCAGAAGTGCATATTTTCTAGCGTGGTTATGAGGCGAAACGGCAGATCGTCAATTTTTGCCCAGCGAAGGCGATGTTCGACAGCTCTCTTCGGGAAGACCGGGTTGGTAGCGATGATAATTTCTAGTCCTTTCTGGCAGGCGGACTCTAACAGTAAACGGGCAGTAGGCAAAGCTTCCGTAAGGTAGTCCAGCGAACCAAAATCATTTTCATAAAAATCTTCTAGAATCGGAGTAATTTCTTGGCGTGAGCATCCTGTCAGATCGCAGAATGCCCGGTAGAAAACCTCCTCATTAGAGAGAGAAGGGTCAAGGTTATTGACCATCACTTGAGTAGCATTTAGCAGGTAGTATTTAAATTTTGACGGGGGTATTAGATGGGCTAGACGGGGTGCAAGGAGCTCAATATACGCGGGTACGAAGATTCTCATATCTACGCTGAGGAGCGTCCCGTCGAGATCAAGAAGCAGTGTTTCTATTTTTTCAGGCATCGTTTTTATCTCCCTCTGTTTGCAGTAAAGCCTCTTCTGCTTCCTTCATTGCACCACCGAGAATTTTTTGAATGTCTTGAATCATGACCATAAATCGATACTCGGCTTCGAGATATTCGCGAATAAAATTATTCATATTAGCGATTTCTGCCAGACGTTTAACTTTCTCTTCCTGCTCTGAGGAGACTACATTTCCGGAAAGCTTCTGTTTTTGTAGCTCAAACTGGGCTTTTCTGAGGTCTTTAAGCATTTCCAGAGCTTTTTTGTTTTCTTTAAGTTTATTTTTTTTTGCTAGAAACTCCCTGTATTCATTTGATTTTTTAATGGCAGCTGCAAGGGAGTGGGCTTTGTCATAAATATTCATCTATTTACCTCCTTAGAAGAATTTATAATTATTATAACGAAATTAAGCTTTAAAAAAAAGAGTTATTCCTGTTTACCTCTAGGTATTAAAGTTTTCCAGAGCAAACTCTTCTCAAGGGAGATTTAATATGATATAATTTTTATGATGCAATTTTATAAGGAGTGTTTGCGATTGGACGAGTGCATTTTTTGTAAAATCGCTGCTGGTGATATAAAAAGCGATATCGTTTATGAAGACGAAAAGGTCATTGCTTTTAAAGATATCAACCCAGCAGCACCTGTTCATTTGCTGGTTATTCCCCGCAAACATGTTCCCTCCCTGTTGGAAATTGGAGAAGAGGACAAAGAGCTGATCGGGCATATTCATCTTGTTTTGCAAAAGCTGGCCCGGGATTTCAAGATTGACCGGTCCGGGTTTCGTGTTATCAACAATTGTGGCAAAGACTCCGGACAGGCTGTCTTTCACCTCCACTTTCACCTTCTTGGAGGGCGCCCTCTGCCGCAAAATTTGGGAGGACAATAGTTGTCTATCAGGAAGGAGCATCCGGCTAGCAAGCTACATTCTTTATTTATAGAAGCGTGCGGCGAGGGGAGGGAAATAGTATGGCTGAGGTCAAGGTTGGTAAGAACGAAAACTTAGATAGCGCATTACGAAGGTTTAAAAAACAGTGTGCTCGCACAGGTATTCTCGCCGAGATCAAGAAGCGAAAACACTATGAGAAACCAAGCGTCAAGAGGAAGAAAAAATCTGAGGCGGCTCGCAAAAAGAAGAAACGCCGGTTCTATTAGTAATAGATTATTGGATATGTGAGAATATAAATTGAAACTTGGTGATTGGCCAAGTTTCAATTTATATGGGAGATTTTACGGGGGGCTGAAGTATGAGCATGTGTAAGAAAAAACAGTTTCTGTTAAGATTTCTTTTTGTATTTTTATTGTTTCTTTTCTATGTTGTTAACTCTTCTACTGCTTCGGGAGGGATAGTCTATATTGTCCCCCTTAAAGGCACAATCGATCCCGGGCAGGTTAATTTTTTGGAACGTGTCCTGCTAGAAGCGGAAAATGAGGCTGCCAAAGCGGTAATTCTTGAAATTGATACGCCTGGGGGCATGGTAGATTCAGCAGAGAAGATAAACCGTCTTTTACGGGATTATTCGGGCAAAGTCTATGGGTTTGTACGCGGCAATGCTTTATCGGCTGGCGCTTATATTGCCTTATCCACAGATGCTTTCTTTATGGCCCCTAATAGTGTGATCGGTGCGGCTGAACCGGTGCTCCTCGGCAGCAGTGAAGCGATCGATGAGAAAAACCTTTCTGCGTGGGTAGGGAAGATGCGCAGTGCTGCCCAGGAGCAGGGTAAAGACCCACAGCTGGCAGAGGCAATGGTCAGACGTGAAATAGAAATAGACGGTATTGTAAAGAAAGGGGAGCTTTTGACCTTAACCACACAGGAAGCAGAGGCTCTTGGTTTTAGTGATGGCACTGTTGACAGTCGTAGCGATCTTTTAGCCCTCCTTGATTTCGCTGATGCCCATATTGTAGAACAGAATCTTTTGTGGTCTGAAAAATTAGCTAGT
>JAAZDR010000140.1 GCA_012512705.1 Bacillota bacterium | reverse complement strand
TGGTCTAAGTGGTAATCCAGCCCTACTGCCGGTGACGGAGCAGAAACAATCTTAAAAGGTAACTGCCGCGTGGCGACATGCGGTGATTGTTTGGGAAATCCTGCTGGACCAAAGCCGCAAAGTTTACTCGAATACTGCCACTTACGTTTTTACATATTTTTTAATAAAATTTTTTCTTCATTAAAATTTCTGGGGGACAGCGCTTTTGGCTACGAAACAAAAAAAGAATGGGCATAGTTGGATCGTGATAATCAGCGCCTGGACTTTTTTTTTGGCCGTAGTTTTTAGCATTATTGCCCAGTTTTTAATGAGAGGAATTCGTTCGCTTATCGTCAGTATCTTTATCCTTCTGCTTATTATTGCTGTCGGGGTTTTTTTTGACATGATTGGGACAGCAGCAGCTGCTGCCGATATAGCCCCTTTAAATGCTAAGGCAGCGCGTAAAGAATATGGGGCTAAAATGGGAGTCTCCCTCGTGCAACGTGCAGAGCAGGTTGCTAATTTTGCTAATGATGTGATCGGTGATATTAGCGGTATTGTTAGCGGTGTAATCGGGGCGATTGTAGTATTTCGCTACAGCACATATATATCTGAATATGCCGAAGCTTATATTAGTATAATGATCACAGCTGCCATCGCTTCTCTAACTGTAGGCGGCAAAGCGTATGGGAAGACGATAGCAATAAAAAAGTCTACAGAAATTATGCTCTTTATGGGTAAAATAATTACAAGAATCATTGATCACTGGCCCCTGCGTATAATACAATTGCGGACTTCGAGTAAAAGGAAGTGAAGTCACTCTTGGGCATTTTAGAGCAGATTGAAGATCCGGGGGATCTTAGAGGGCTTAAGAAAGATGAGCTCGTAGAGCTAGCTAAAGAGATTCGTAAACTCTTGATGAGGGTTGTTGCCAATAATGGCGGTCATCTAGCATCGAACTTAGGGGTAGTTGAGCTTACACTCGCCTTACACAGCGTTTTTAATAGTCCTATTGACAAAATTATCTGGGATGTTGGTCATCAGAGTTATGTGCACAAACTGTTAACCGGCAGAAGGGAAAAAATTTTGACCCTACGCCGGTACGGCGGCATTAGCGGTTTCCCAAAGAGGAATGAGAGCATACATGATGCTTATGGTACTGGACATGCCAGCACCTCTATCTCTGCTGCCTTGGGTATGGCTCAAGCCAGGGATTTGGAAGGCAAGAACTATCATGTAATAGCCGTTATTGGTGATGGAGCCCTCACTGGCGGGATGGCTTTAGAAGCTCTAAATCACGCCGGTGATTTAAAGTCCAAATTAATTGTCGTGTTTAACGATAATAAAATGTCAATTGACTCCAATATTGGTGCTTTTTCTAACTATTTAAACCGGCTGCGCACAGATCCCATGTATTACAAGCTAAAAGAAGATCTAGAGTATATTCTGCGTCGTATTCCTGCGATCGGTGAAAAGATGGTTAAGTCGGCTGAGCGCCTTAAAGATAGTTTTAAATATTTCCTCGTACCAGGCATGTTATTTGAAGAGTTAGGCTTTAAATACCTTGGTCCGGTGAACGGGCATAACATAGATGATCTACAGGCTGTTTTTAATAGTGCTAAAAAACTTAACGGGCCAGTTTTGATCCATGTTTTGACAGAAAAAGGTAAAGGATATGCATTTGCTGAGGAAGAACCGAATCGTTTTCATGGTATTGGCCCATTCAACCCGCAGAACGGTCTTCCACACGCGAAAAGTCCTCAGATACCCACCTATACAAAGGTGTTTAGTGATACGCTTGTAGAATTAGCGGCAAAAGATAAAAAAATTGTTGCTGTTACTGCGGCAATGGCTGGAGGAACTGGCTTATTTTCATTCGCGGAGCGTTTTCCCGAACGTTTTTTTGACGTTGGCATTGCCGAACAGCATGCATGTACATTTGCTGGCGGACTAGCAGCATCAGGGTTTAAGCCTGTAATCGCCATTTACAGTACATTTTTACAGCGAGCATACGATCAGATTCTTCATGATCTTTGTCTGCAACGGCTCCCTGTAGTTCTCGCTATTGATCGCGCTGGTGTTGTTGGAGAGGATGGTGAAACACATCAAGGATTGTTTGATTATGCCTATCTCCGTCATATACCAGGTATAGTAATTATGGCACCGCGTAATGAAAATGAACTTAGGCATATGTTAAACACAGCCATCAGCTATAAAGACGGCCCTATTGCTCTGCGCTATCCACGGGGAAAAGGTGAAGGAATAACCCTTGAGGAACCGCAAGACTTGCCTATCGGGCGGGGCGAACTATTGCGAAAAGGGAATGATCTGTTGTTCCTATCTTCCGGGGCAATGGCAATCCCTGTCATGGAAGCGGTAGAGCGGCTTTTTTGGCAAGGGATAAATGCGACAGTTGTAAATGTTCGTTTTATAAAACCCCTAGATAAAGAGTTGATATTATCTTTAGCTTCGCGCATACAAAGAGTGATTACAGTGGAAGATCATGTGCTTAGTGGAGGTTTTGGAAGTGCAGTGATCGAACTTCTAGAAGAAGCAGGATTAACAAACATTGCCGTGAGACGTCTAGGCTTCCCTGATCGGTTTATTGAACATGGGAAAAGAGAACAGATACTTGCTAAATACGGCCTTGATGCTGATGGTATCTATGAGGCTGCCTTGAATCTTTGCCGGCAGGGGGTGAAGCATCACCAGTGAAAAAGAAGCGTTTGGATCTTTTATTAGTAGAAAAAGGCTTTTCCCCATCCCGCAGTCGAGCTCAAGCAGAGATTATGGCAGGCAATGTTTATATAAACGGGAAATAGATTAACAAAGGGGGCACTCTTGTCAATCCAGAAGCGGAGTTGTATATAAAACCTTCTACAAACCCCTATGTGAGCCGGGGAGGGCTTAAGCTGCAGAAAGCACTTGTTTTTTTTGCCATAAATTTACACGATCGTGTAGTTTTGGATATCGGTGCTTCTACAGGTGGTTTTACCGATTGTGCATTACAGAACGGTGCTCGTAAAGTTTATGCAGTTGATGTTGGTTATGGTCAGCTAGACTGGAAGCTGCGCCAGAACAGGCGGGTAGTAAATATGGAGAAAAAAAATTTTCGTTATCTCTCGCTCGATGACTTCAGTGAAACCATTGATTTTGCTGTTGTTGATGTATCCTTTATTTCACTTAAACTTGTTTTTCCTGTTTTAAGGAGCCTGTGCGTACCGGAAGCAATCACCCTTATAAAACCACAATTTGAGGCTGGACCCCAGAACGTTGGCAAAGGAGGGGTAGTGCGCGATCCCTTTGTTCAGCAAGAAGTTATCGGGAGTATTATAGGTTTCGCCGCTAAAGAAAGTTACGGCATTCAAAAACTTACTTTTTCAGAAGTCCGCGGTCCGAAGGGAAATATTGAGTACCTGGGCTATTTTATTAAAGGACAGGACCAAGAACCTGTAGATGTCGCGGGCGTTGTTAAAGAAGCCCATTTTTTTTTCTCAAACTAAAAAGGAGGATCTTAGTTTTTTTATCGCGAAAAATTATTGAACAGAGGTGAAGGGGATGCGCTGGCAAGACTATTTGATACTGGCTGTATTGATAGCTGGTTATCTCTACTTTCGCATCCAGCTTCGCAAGGATAGGCTCTACCGCCCTCCCCAAAAAAAGAAAGCGCTGAACCGTAAAGAAGAGGCAGTCTGGCAGATTCTAAAAGAAAAAGGCTACCGCCTTCAGGAAGCCCACCCCTCGCTGCCTGTTAGTATGCAAAAGAATAGAAAACATTATTCTTTTACCTATGATGGTGAACTGAGTGTAGTAAAGGACGGGTTGTTTTACTTAGTAAAAATTAAAAAGAATAAAGGTAGCCGTATCGACACAATTGCCTCTCGGGAAGAATTATTGCTCGATTACCTTTCATTTCGCCCTGCGGCAATACTTCTGTTTGATCCTGAACGGGGGAAAATTGATAAGATAAGTTTTCAAATTCAGGGCTTTCCTGGACAAAATCGCATCTTGCTTTCGGTCTTATTGGTTATATTA
>JAAZDR010000013.1 GCA_012512705.1 Bacillota bacterium | reverse complement strand
GCCAATTTTGCGGTAGCAGTCTTCCTCCTCTCCGCCCTGCAGGAGTTAGGTAAAGTTTTAGAAAAAATTTTTATCTATCCTCCGCTGCCGGTTAGAGGGAAAAATAGGCTGGAGTTGTCAAATACAGTACCGGAGCTGTTGGATAGGGTTTTGTCTGGGGTCTGCGATTTTGTAAACGCTGACTACGGGCTGGTTTTCCTTTTGCAGGACAGCTTATTTCTACTAAGCGCTGATTATAACCTCGCTGAAAAAACTAAAATCAGGAAGAGAGGCTATCAGCTCGGGGAAGGGCTTGTTGGCAGTGCGGCACAGAAAGGCGTATTAGTTTCTGCTGTGCATCCAGCAGATAACGGTATGCAAGTTGTTGCCGGGGCAGTGAAAGAGTGGGCCTTCCCCATCAAGGCATTCGACAGCGTTGTTGGTGTGATTGTTCTGGGACGTTATAAGCATTTTTTCAGCCTTGAACAAAAAAAGCTGGAATTCTTAGATTTGCTCAGTGGTGAAATCGGCCTAGCAATTAACAATCTCCAGCTAAGAGAGGAGCTTCTTAAAGAAAAAGAACAAGGGACTGAGCTTTTTAACGCTGCTGCCAAGATTGCCTCTGTGGTAAAGTTTGACCATGTTGCGGAGAGGATTATAGAGACAGTTTCGCAGCTGACTGGAGCAACGGCAACTTCTTTGATGCTTTATGATCAAGAAGAACAGCTGTTGAAAATAAGATTTGCCAAGGGTTTACCAGCTAAGGTTGTAAAAGAGTTAAAGCTTGCTAAAGGAGAAGGGATCGCGGGCAAGGTATTTGCAGAGGGCCGTCCTCTTTTTGTCCCTGATGTGGAACAATCACCTGACTACAAGTTCATTATTTCTGAAAAGCGCCTCCACTCTCTATTCAGTGTGCCGTTGTTAAGCGAAAAGAAAATTTTAGGAGTGCTTA
The DNA here is from genome assembly GCA_012512705.1 of Bacillota bacterium. GTDB lineage: Bacteria > Bacillota > Dethiobacteria > DTU022 > JAAZDR01 > JAAZDR01. The sequence continues at coordinate 737 of JAAZDR010000013.1, read as the reverse complement.
ATATGGGAACGGAATCTCCGCTGCCGGAGGAGAAAAAAACACTTGTGGAAGCGCTCGCTTACCTTGCTGCAGTTGCCATAGAAAACGCCCTCAATTATCAGTCCATGGAAGAGCTTGCCACACACGACGGCCTGACCGGACTCTACAATTACCGCTTTTTCCAAAAAAAGCTTGCAGAGGAGGTAGAAAGGTCAAAGCGCTATCGGCACCCTCTGAGCCTAGCCTTGCTTGATATTGACGATTTTAAATTTTTCAATGATACCTACGGCCATATCGTTGGCGATCGACTTTTAAAAGAGATCAGCCAGGTTATATCGCGGAACCTTCGCCAAAGCGATACACTTGCCCGCTACGGTGGTGACGAGATGGCAGTCATTCTGCCGGAAACCAATAGCAAAGAGGCATATTTGCTGATGAATAGGATACAAGGGATTGTTGCCCGGTTAGATTTCGCCTCCACAGATCGACAAATTACATTCAGCGCGGGGATCTGTAGTTTTTCGAATATAGAGGATGCGGAAGAGCTGCTGAAAAGGACGGATCAGGCGCTTTTAAAAGCGAAAGGACTGGGTAAGAATCAAGTTTATATCTACGACAGTCCTTAATGTGCATATAGGGTTCCAGCTTAACATAAATAGTAGTGAGACGTAGCTAGAGTTGAGTGATTATTGTCAATTGTGGATTATTTTGGATTAAAGTAAATGATAAAGTACGCCATTTAATATCTAATATCTGTT
>JAAZDR010000139.1 GCA_012512705.1 Bacillota bacterium | reverse complement strand
CTCCTCGACCGTGTTAGTACTTTGTTAGCCGGCAGAGTGGCGGAACAGGTTGTTTTAAACGAGATCAGTACTGGTGCGCAGAATGACTTGGAACGCGCTACTTCGATTGTCCGCCAGATGATTATGGAATATGGGATGAGCGAAGAGCTCGGTCCGATTACTCTGGGTAAAAAACAAGGGCAAGTTTTTCTTGGCCGCGATCTTGCCCGCGATCGTGATTTCAGTGAGGAGATTGCTAAGGCAATTGATAAAGAGATCCGCAATATTATTGACCGGTGTTATCGTAAGGCGGAGGAAACGATCCGCAACAATCGTGATAAATTAGAACAGATTGCGAATGCGCTGCTTGAAAAAGAAACTATGGATGCTGCTGAGATTGAAGCAATTATGGAAGGCAAGAGTTTAGAGGACCTTCAGGAGACCGAAGAAAAGACAAGCGCCGAGAAAGACAGTCCGGAAAGCGGAGCAGGCAATCAAAACAAAAATGAGCAGGCAGACGATTCTCCCTCGGCAGAAAAAAACAAAAAAGAAGATAAACAAGTGCCCGAAAAAAAAATAAGGATTAGTTTTCAGAGTAAAGGGACCGATGATCAGAATAAAGGCGACTCTTAATAAGATTAAAACGAAAAGTTTTTTATCTGATTACAGCCTGTCGAGGCAGGGGCAATCCTTTGCCTCGATTTTTTTAAACGCGTTTCTAGGATTGCTTATAATAATTTAGCAGGATATTGATAGTAAGATATAGAATTTTTGCAGACTAATTTAGCACGCAAGGGAGTAAACGTGGTATTGGTATTATCTTTTCTTGTAAACGGAAGAATATATACTGACTGAGGAGGTTAGATTGATGGGTCTTGACCCAACCAAGCATGCGGATTGGGAGATCGCCGTAGCAGCGGAAAGTTCGATGAAAGATGTCTATCAGCTTGCTGAAGAACTTGAACTGGAGAAAGAAGAGCTTTTGCCTTATGGACATCATGTGGCGAAGGTAGATTTTAAAAAAGTATTACAGCGTCTTGCAGATAAGCCTAACGGCAAATATATTGTTGTCACTGCTATCACTCCGACACCATTAGGTGAAGGCAAATCAACAACAACGATGGGTCTGACGCAGGGGATGGGTAAACGGGACAAAAGAGTTATTGCTACTATCCGCCAGCCTTCAGGCGGGCCAACAATGAACATTAAGGGATCCGCTGCCGGTGGGGGATTATCACAGTGTATACCGTTTGCCCCTTTTTCCCTCGGCTTGACAGGTGATATAAACGCGATTATGAATGCTCATAATTTAGCTATGGTCGCTCTGACTTCACGCATGCAGCATGAATTTAATTACGATGATCAGCATCTGGCTAAAATTAACCTCAAAAGATTGAACATAGATCCGCGTAATGTACAGATGAAATGGGTCATTGATTTTTGTGCTCAGGCTTTACGGCGCATTGTTATCGGGCTGGGCGGCAAACGAGACGGGTTTATGATGGAATCTGGCTTTGCGATCGCCGTTTCTTCGGAAGTAATGGCGATCCTTTCCGTGGCTAAAGATTTAAAGGATATGCGTGAACGCATGGGCAAGATTGTTGTTGCTTATGATAAAACAGGTAATCCTGTGACCACTGCTGACCTAGAGGTGGACGGAGCGATGACTGCCTGGATGGTAGATGCCATCAATCCCAACCTGATGCAGACTTTGGAAGGGCAGCCCGTATTTGTCCATGCCGGACCGTTTGCTAATATCGCCATCGGACAGTCTTCCATTATTGCCGACCGGTTAGGCTTAAAGCTTGCCGACTATGTAATCACGGAATCCGGTTTTGGTGCAGATATCGGTTTTGAGAAGTTCTGGAACCTTAAATGCCGTATCTCTGGGTTAAAACCCCACTGTGCAGTTTTGGTTACTACTATCCGTGGCCTCAAATGCCACGGCGGTGCGCCTATGCCTGTTCCGGGAAAACCACTTGATCCTGTTTATCGGGAAGAAAATGTGGAATGGGTGGAAAAAGGCTGTGCCAATATGGTTCACCACATTAATACGATTAAAAAAGCGGGGATTAACCCTGTAGTCTGTATCAATGCTTTCCACACGGATACAGAAAACGAGATTCAGGCTGTGCGCCGGATAGCAGAGGCTGCCGGCGCCAAGGTGGCTTTCTCCAATCACTGGAGATATGGTGGGGATGGAGCTTTAGAGCTTGCTGATGCTGTTATTGCCGCCTGTGAAGAACCTAATGAATTTAAATATCTTTATGAGCTCGAGATCCCGCTACGCGAACGAATTGAACTTATTGCCAAAGAAGTTTATGGGGCAGATGGTGTTGACTATTCATCAGTCGCGTTGGAAAAAATCAAGCGCATGGAAGAGGATCCGGAGATGCAGAAGCTGGGAACGTGTATGGTGAAGACTCATCTTAGTTTAAGCGATAATCCAGCTATTAAAGGGATCCCTAAAGGCTGGCGGCTCAATGTTCGCGATATTCTCACTTATGAGGGGGCAGGTTTTGTTGTGCCGGTGGCTGGGACCATATCGCTGATGCCGGGCACTTCATCCGATCCCGCTTATCGGCGTATTGACGTCGATGTAGAGACCGGAAAAGTAAAAGGACTGTTTTAAATTATGATTGACGCAGATCTTGCCCCTTTGTGAGGTAGTTGCTATAATTAATTAACACCCCTCGCGAGATGGGGGATATAGGAATATAATTTGTGGCAGAGTAGGTGTCATGCGTTAAGTGCTAGGGGATGGGAAGTTGCCCTTAGACGAAAGGCTTCAGTAACATGCCTGCGTTATGGCACCGCGTCCGCTGCTGCACCTGGAGTAAGTATATCTAACCTCTTTTCTCTTGGATGTGGCAGCCTGCCCATCTCAAGGGAAAGGAGGTGTATTTTAAATGCGTTTATCAACAAGGCAGATTGTGATCAGCGGTATTCTCGTGGCGATGAGCATTATCCTAACACGTTTTGCCAGTATAATGTTTACTCCGTTTATACGTGTTGGTTTTGGACCGATCCCGATCTATATTTCCAGTATCGTGCTCGGGCCGTTAGCTGGTGGTATTGTGGGGGGGATAGCGGATTTGCTAGGGTTCTGGTTTAATACTTTTGGTGCAGTTTTCCCCAACCCATACGTATTTTTAGCTTCAATTGTCCGCGGGATACTACCAGGCCTTTTGCTCATTTTGTTCAGGCAAAAGAGGCTGACCCTATTACGAGTGTTTTTGCTCGTAACTGTAACAGAGTTGTTTGCCGGGTTACTGCTTACCACTTATGGCCTAACTTTAATCTACGGGGTATCTTTTCGGGTCTTACTTCCCCCGCGGCTAATCGCTACGTTAATTCAGATACCTATTTATGGATTTGTTGTTTATATGCCTACCGTACGTTTAAAAATTCTTGCTTGGGTTCGTTCGCTATGAGAGACATGTTTCCAGATAGAAAAGGAGCTTCCTACGCCTGGGAAGCTCCTTTTCTATCTGGAAGCTAGTTTAAAACACCAAAAATTCTGGTAAAAATAGGAGCAGGGCGTGGAGAAGCGTTGAACCGAGAATACTTTTAGTGCGTAGATAAAGTAGGCCAAAGATTAAGGCGCCAGCTGGGGCGAATAGGAGTCCTTCCAAAAGTGTAAAGGGGTACTGAAGGAGATAAGGGTCAAAAAAGTAGAGGATAAGGATATGCATCGCACCAGCAAGAATAGCAGTGCTGAACAGCCCAATCCACGGTCCTGCAAGGCGCATTAAAGTGGCTTGTATATATCCCCGCCAGACAATCTCCCGCCCAAGGGCCGCTGTCAATAAAAGCAGCAAAAAAATTAATAGGTGTTGAAAAAAACTTCCCGGCTTGATGCCAATTGGAATTTTAAAAGCAGCTAAAAAGGTTAAGAGTACGGCAATGGCGATCGCTAGCATCATAGAACGACCTATAGCAGTTTCCTTTAGACCTAGGTGTGGTGAAGATATTTTACGTATACTTAACAAGAATAAAATTAATGCCCCACTGCCATAACCAATAAAGAGCATACAAGTTTCCAGTCCGTAAAAACGCACCATGCTTTCAGTTGTAAAGGCCAGGGCGGCAAAAAAGAGCAATCCAAGGATTTCTGCTGGGTTTAGAGCCGTCTGAAAGAATTTGTCCCACTCCCGCGGGTATGGATAATCCAGGGAAAGGATAAGGATAACCAGCAGGATTATTACAGTTAACAAAGAATATAATGAAGCGGTACAATAGATTCTTTCTCCGGACTCAGAATAGATCGGTTCAGGATAATTTTGTCCGTTACCTGTTAAAAAGTGCAGGTAAAAAGCGTTTGCAGGGGGTGGAAAGACGCGCGGGAAACCTAAAACTTGCACAAGGGGAAGATGCGGCTGTTCATAGAAATACTCGATCTCTTTACTTTTGATCAGATTATTTTTTACAGGAACAAAGATAATGTCTTTTTTCAAGGATTCAAATTTTTGTCCATCGAGAGCGAGGAATATGGGTTTTACCCCTGGCCCTTTGATTATTGCTGCGGAAAACTGTTCTTGTTCATATGCAGGGATGATTATTCCCCCTTTTGGATAAGAGAGCTCAATTTCACCAAGATTGAGCTGCCAGGGCTCAAACCTGTATACCTCCTTAATTTCATAAGTATAAGGAAGGCGTCCTGGGGAGTCAGGTTCATAATAGACAATCATAAAAGCTAAAAAGCTGCAAACAATTACGGTAAGCAGGAGAATAAGCAACTGGATAAATGAGTTCATTGATTTGAAATTCATGTTATATTTTCGCTCCTTGCAGCAGATGGCTTTATTTCAGTTTCGACGTGATTAGCCATGTTCCTGCAAAAATAAAGATGAATAAAACAAACAAGAACTAATAGGCAATAAATCTTTCAAGAGAGAGGGTTGAAAATGTTACTAGCGATCGATGTCGGCAATACCCACATTATGCTGGGAATCTATGAAAATGACAAACTCAAAGTATATTGGCGTATCTCCACTGACAGATGCAAAACTGAAGATGAATACGGCGTAATCATCAAAAATTTACTTACCCAGAGTAACTTTAAGACTGAAGAAATTAAGGGGATTATCATCTCTAATGTTGTGCCGCCATTAACGTTCGTATTGAAAAAAATGTCACAAAAATATTTTAGGGTAACGCCCTTGTTTGTTGGACAAGATGTGGAGACAGGGTTGAATATACTTGTTGATAATCCACAAGAAGTGGGTGCCGACAGGATAGTCAATGCTGTAAGTGGCTATCGTCTCTATGGAGGCCCACTGATTATTGTTGACTTTGGCACAGCAACTACATTTTGTGCTATCTCTGGGCAGGGGGAGTACCTTGGTGGGGCGATTGCTCCAGGGATCGGTATCTCTGTTGATGCCCTTTTTCGCTATGCTGCGAAGTTGCCACGGGTAGAGCTGGTGCGACCTAAACAGGTTGTTGGCAAAAATACAATCTCTGGGATGCAAGCAGGAATAATATACGGTTTTGTAGGCCAGGTGGAAGGTATAGTAAAGCGCATGAGTGCCGAATTTCCAACTCCGCCATTGGTTGTTGCTACTGGTGGCTATGCCCCACTAATTGCCTCAGAGACAAAGGCGATTAATAAGGTCGATCCTTCT
>JAAZDR010000138.1 GCA_012512705.1 Bacillota bacterium | reverse complement strand
CTGTTGCGTCCAGCCGGATATTTTAAAAAACACCCGGCTGGACACAGGCCAAAGAGGCATGAGATTAATGCGGCATTACCTCGTCCATTTCTTTTATTACCTCAATTGTTCCGTCGGCAACATCCTGGGCAATTTGTTTAATCAAGTCATTTACCTCATCACCAACATTTAGAATGGGGAAAATAGTATAGCGAGCCGCCTCTCCCTCCATGCCATACTTTAACTCTAAAAGACCACCTTTTTCTCCGCTTATAATCCTTTCCACCACAGTAGATATGGGGTGAGAAAAATCAAAACCGTCTGTTGTCAAATAATTATCAGGAGCGTGGCTCGATTTGTCTGTATACTTCGTAGTAATGAAAACATTCTTGTCTGTCTCCTCCACTGCATTAAACAAACCAAAGTTACCTTCATTAACTGAACTGATAATGACATCACACTCTTCTGCGATTAACCCCTCAGCCGATTGTCGGGTGCCCAGGGGGTCATTAAAATCTCCCACATAAACATAGTGGAGCTTGACATCGGCTTCCAGGTCATTTATAGCCTGTATGATAGCGTTTAACTCACCTCTGGAAAAAGGTGTTTCCAGACCGCCTATATAGCCGATGTTGCTTGTTTCCGTTACAGTAGCTGCCAGGGCCCCGAGCACGTAAAAGCCTGTATAAAAATTTCGATCAAGGTACCAAACATTAGGGCTCCTTTCCTCCGGAGCTATATCAATTTCCACAATAAAAGAGACTTCTGGAAATTCTTCTGCCAATTCAAAAGCGGCGCTATTAAATTGCGAGCCATGAACCCAAATTGCATCGAACCCTGCGTCGATATACTCCTGCATAACCCTTTTTACATCCGGCACTGCCACGCGCTCAGAGTAGCCGATCTGAATATCCTGGAACATACCTTCAATTTTCTGGATTGCCGCGTATCCCAACATGTTGTAATCGGCATCCTGAATTGAACCGGGCATCACCGTAGCAAGGCTGATGGCATGGTCGCCTTCTACAGGCTCTGTTTCTTCTTCTTCAATTTCTTCCGCCACAGGTTCTTCCTGCCCACCACAACCTACCAGGTTAAAAACCAATAAGGCTACCAGCGCTACAGCAAAGAAGTAAAACAACTTTCTCTTCACTTTAATTAACCCTCCTCTTTTTTAATTTTTAATCATGAAAAAACTTCGTCAGCACAAACAGAACAGACACCGCGATGTCTAAGCCAGTGCTGGCACCCATGGAGCAGAGCTTTTCAAGCGCTTGCACATAAGGCTTACCTTCAAAGATGCTCAGGAGAAAGTTTCTTACCACTGCAGGAGCAAGGCCCCGGCAACCCATCTCCAGCATGTGGGCCCCCAATAGCGTAGTATTTTTTTTGATCTCCTCCGGTATAAATAAGGGGGCAAAATAAAGTAGCCTGGCGGATGAGAGGTAATGGCAGCTTACAAGAGCTCCAAAGATTAAATCATCCGCGGTAGGACTAGAGCCCCTGCCCAATCCAACAAGTTTCTGGCACCGATCAAGGAAAAAGCTTACATCATTTGCTTGAAGCGCCTGCACAAGGCCTGGGAAAAATTCCAGAATTTGTTTGCGGAAAAAATCCTCGCCAGCTTTTTTGTTTAAAAGCACTGCGCTGGCAGAAGCAATATCTTTTTCACCCAACCACTTTTTATAACAGGCTACTGACTGCTTAATATTTTTAGGCGCTGTTTTAATTAAAGAAGGCGGAGCAAAAGAATATGACAAAGCATTTTCCCAGGTCAACAATAACTTCTCTTCTTCACCTATTAGCAGGCTGTTAGGCCTTACAAAACCCTTTCTGTACTTGTCGGCAAAACTTGAAAATAAAAAGAAAATGGCCTCGTCCAGCCCGACAACAGCTGGCCCATATCCAGCAAGGGGGCTGGCCACCATGAAAAGGTAAGGCCAATCCTTAACTCTTAAATTAACAATGGCGGCGTGCACGGAGAGGACCTGAAAAGGGTAAACACCTTTAAAGTATTGCAG
>JAAZDR010000137.1 GCA_012512705.1 Bacillota bacterium | reverse complement strand
CTTTTCAATCTCCAGCTCACTGGCGAAAAGTTCTTCGCTTTGCATCGCTTTCGCCACCGCAGCTCTTACCAGGCTGATTGCTTTAAGTGTCGCTTTTTCCATATCCTTATGCACCCAGGAACAATGTTCCCGCAGGTTAGCGATCTCAACCATATAAGGATTGAGTCCGGCAGCTTCAGCAGCTTTGCGAAAGGTGTTTTCGTGCATACGTGGCGAACATGAACCGACAACAATACGATCGAGTTTTTCCTTTTTGATTGAGTCTTTTATTAGCTGCTGTCCAACTTCAGAACACATATAGCGATAATCGGTGGCAAAAACAACCCCCGGCATCTGTTTCGCCGCTTGCATCACGGATTGAATGTCTACGGTAGCGGCAATATTTGTACCGCACCAGCAGATAAATACTCCTGTTCTCTTCAATGCTCTTCCCTCCTCCGATTAACTTCTCTTCTCTAGATGGCTACTTTGAGTATTTACGGAAACTGCTGACAAATGCCTGCTGGGGGGCCTCCTTCAGCATATCAACAGGCAGTTCCTCAGGGCGAAGCTTGTTACCGCCTTTCTCACGAAGTGCAAGAACGCGCAGTCCCTCCATTAATTTTGTCAGATCAACATCACGGGGACAGCGGGAGGCACAGGTAAAACACGAGGCACAGATCCAGATTGTTTTACTCTGAAAAACTTTGTCGTACATCCCCAACTGGAGGTAACGAAGCACCTGGTGCGGCAGCAGATCCATGGCCCTAGTTACAGGACATCCGGCGGAGCATTTAGCACACTGCATACACTCAGAGGGTTTCTGCTCACTAATATTCGTCAGCTCTTTCAAATAGTCGCTCCGCAGCTTTTCTACCGATAGTTTCACGCTCTTTCCCTCCCTCATGTCAATAAACATCGGCTACTCTAAGCGGTTTTCTCCTTTAATGAAAGCCCTAGAGCTTCAGCAAGCAGTTCGGTAAAATAGTAAATAGGAATCGCCTGCTCAGGGTTATCATTCTGAAACTGTTCCAGATTATAATGGCAAAGGGGGCATGCTACTACCAGCCCTTCAACACCGTTTTTCTTCGCTGAACTGATGATTCGCCCGACTCGATCTTCGGCAAGCTCTTTTTCCGTTACCGATAAATAAGCACCGCAGCACTCAGTTCTATAAGGGTATTCAATTACATCGGCCCCTAAAGCTACCAAAAAATCCTCAATAATTTGTGGGTCCTCCGGATCATCGAACTGCATCGCCTCCTGCGGACGGAGCAGCAGGCAACCATAATAAGCAGCAAGCTTACGTCCTTCAAGTTTTTCTTTCACTTTTTCCGCCAGTGTGTCAAAGCCGATCTCGTCCCGTAAGAGCTCTAAAAAGTGAATCACCTTGCCACTGCCATCGTAATCGATCTCCAAGTAATCGGTGACCTTCTCCCGAACATCATTTTTGGAGCGAATCACCTCGTTAGCTCTTTTAAGTACATGATGGCAAGCTGAACATAGTGTTACCAGCGGCTGCCCCTTTTCTGCAGCCGCGTTTAGCGCGCGTACTGGTGAAAGAAGGGTTACAAGCTCATCGCTAGCCAGTGGGAATACTGCACCACAACACTGCCATTCCTCTAGTTCCTGAAGGTCAATACCAAGCGCTGCTGCTGATTTTAGCGCTGTATCTTCAAACCTTTTTGCCTTTGTCTTCAGGGTACATCCTGGGTAAAAACTATAGCGCACCCTACACACCTCCCTGCAGTAATTTGTAGTTAGTATAATATTCGCGGAGGAGCAAAGAATATCCTTTTAAAAGTTAAAATTTTTTTATAAATATTAAAAAAAACCTTTTCTAAAAAAGATTGATTTTCTTTTTAAACACTTTGAACTTGCT
>JAAZDR010000136.1 GCA_012512705.1 Bacillota bacterium | reverse complement strand
GGCTACAGGAACACCGGAATCGATCAATTTTCTTGCCGGGGCAAAATGATCTTCTTGGAGATAAAAAGTCGTACCGGGAAGAAGTACGGCGATAACCTTTTCTTCAGCCATTCTACCGATCCCTGTTTCCGATACAACCAAAAGGTGATCAGCAGAAGTCGCACCCAACTCCGCTGCCAGCTCTGCTCCACCCAAGGGCACAATCTCATCAGCGTGCAGTTTTAATTTAAAACCATGTTCCCGAGCAGCCTTAAGAATCCTCCTCGACTGCGCGACGGAAAAAACTCCTTGTTCACAGAAAACATCGCAGTACTCAGCTAAACCTTTTTCAGCAACAGCAGGTATCATTTCCTCAATCACAAGATCAACATAGCGTTCCGGCTCACCTTTATATTCAAGCGGTATCGCGTGTGCACCAAGAAAAGTTGGGACTAGATCAATAAAATGTTTGGCATTTACTTCCTGTATAGCCTCTAAAGTTTTTATCTCTGCTTCTGTTGTCAAACCATAGCCGCTTTTAGCTTCCGCTGTTGTTGTTCCCTGTGACAACATCTGATCACAGTATTTTAGGCCCTGTCTAACCAGTTCTTCCTTGCTCGAGCTGCGTGTAGCGCGGACAGTGCTGAGAATGCCTCCCCCCTGGGCGAGTATGTCCAGATAAGCAACTCCTTTAAGCTTTAACTCCAGCTCATGCTCCCGAGAACCAGCGTGAATTACATGCGTATGTGGATCGACCAAGCCCGGTAATACTATCCGATCACTCGCGTCAATAACTTCTGTTTCAGGGCCTATCTTTACTCTTTCCATCACCGCTTCTGTGGAACCGACAGCAATAATCTGTGTTTCCTGAACAGCAACAGCCCCATTTTCGATGATTTCAATTTCTCCCAGGGCTTCTTTGATCTTTGGTTCTTCCGAAGCCCCCCGGGATGTAACCACCTGCTTCGCGTTTTTTATTAATAGCGTTGCCTCCAATTTATACCTCCTCAGTTACCTGAGCATCGGGATCTTGATTCCTTTTTTTTTGGCAATCTTAATCGCTTTCTCGTAACCTGCATCAACATGGCGGATAATTCCCATACCAGGATCAGTAATCATCACTCTTTTTACCCTCTGTGCCGCTTCTGCTGTTCCATCAGCAACGATCACCTGCCCAGCATGCTGGGAATACCCAATTCCTACACCTCCGCCGTGATGAAAAGATACCCAACTCGCCCCATTAGCCGTATTCACTAAAGCATTGAGGATGGGCCAATCAGAAACCGCATCACTGCCGTCTTTCATTCCTTCAGTCTCCCGGTTAGGAGAGGCTACTGAACCGCAATCAAGGTGGTCGCGGCCGAAAACGATCGGGGCAGCGATCTCACCTTTAGCCACCATTTCGTTAATCTTTAAAGCAAAACGGTCCCTTTCACCGTAACCCAGCCAGCATATCCGGGAGGGAAGCCCCTGCCATTTAACCATTTTTTGTGCCATCTTTATCCAGTTCACAAGGGCTTCGTCTTCGGCAAACATCTCCATTACCGCCTGATCTGTTTTATAGATATCTTCCGGATCCCCTGATAAAGCCACCCACCTGAAAGGGCCTTTGCCCTCACAGAAGAGTGGACGGATATAAGCTGGTACGAAGCCAGGAAAATCGAACGCATTTTCTACCCCTGCTTTTTGGGCTTGAGCACGAATGTTATTGCCATAGTCAAATGTTTCTGCTCCTGCTTTTTGCAGGTCAAGCATCGCTTGTACATGAACGGCTATCGACTCCATCGCTTTCTTTTCATAGGTCAAAGGATCTCTTTCCCTAAGTTCCAAGGCTTCGTAAAGGCTCATACCATGAGGAACATAGCCGTTAAGAACATCGTGGGCTGAAGTCTGATCCGTCAAAATGTCGGGAACGACCCCCTTTTTTATTGTTTCAGGCAATACTTCGGCACAGTTACCCACTAAGCCTATTGATACCGCTTCATTCCGTGTTTTATATTCATCGACAAGCCTCAGAGCGTGATCAAGATCCTCAACCAGGAGGTCGCAGTAACCTTCTCTAATCTTGCGTTCAATACGCTTTTTATCTACCTCCACTACTAAAATAACAGCTCCAGCCATCTTTCCGGCGAGCGGCTGAGCACCACTCATGCCCCCCATGCCGCCGGTCAAAATAAACTTCCCCTTTAAATTCGGTGTGCCAAATGCCTTCTTGCCCGCCTCGACAAAACTCAGATAGGTGCCCTGAAGTATTCCCTGTGCTCCAATATAGATCCAACTCCCCGCCGTCATTTGACCAAACATTATGAGACCTTTGGCATCTAATTCATTAAAATGTTCCCAGGTAGCCCACGCAGGAACGAGGTTTGAATTAGCGATCAACACCCGCGGGGCCATCTCATGGGTTTTTAAAACGCCTACAGGTTTACCGGACTGAATGAGCAAAGTCTCGTCAGGTTCCAATTTTAATAGTGTTTCTAATATCGCTTCAAAACACTCCCGGTTCCGCGCCGCTTTACCCATACCACCGTAAACTACCAAATTATCGGGATCTTCTGCCACCTCTGGATCCAGGTTGTTCTGAATCATACGGTAAGCGCCTTCTATTTGCCAATTCTTACAGTTCAGCCTGCTCCCTCTTGGTGCTCTAACTTTTCTGGCCAATAATAATCACCCCTACTTATTTTTTGATCTCATAATAATAAAAAAATAAAAGAACAGTTGTAATCACTAGCTCAAGATCACAATTGCTCCTCTAACATCTATCAGCTTTGAGCAAATTCTTATTAACCTGTTAGTAGAAACCTATTTAATAAATAAACTGCAAACAACTAGCATCTTATACCTAGTCTTGAAACTCTATTTAAAATAATTCGCTTAAAAATTTAAATTTCCTGCCTATTAAAAATTATATAATTTGTCTATATACCTC
>JAAZDR010000135.1 GCA_012512705.1 Bacillota bacterium | reverse complement strand
TCTGGGCGCCTGCTTGGGGTGCCCGGTTACTTTAAAGAATGAAAACGGGGATTATTATTATCGACAGGTTTGCCGAGATGGGCCCGTGTTTGATGCACAGGAGGTGTTTTTCGATGGTTGCTGACCTCTCAGTGCAAATTGGCAAGATAAGAATGAAGAATCCTGTAATGACTGCTTCGGGTACATATGGTTTTGGCCGGGAGTATGGTGAGTATGTTGATTTGAACCGCCTTGGAGCGCTAGTTGTCAAAGGGATTACTTTAGAACCATGTGCTGGCAATCCGCCGCCGCGGATCTGCGAAACACCTGCCGGTCTTTTGAATGCCGTGGGGCTCCAAAACTCCGGTTTGCAAACCTTTATTAAAGAAGAGCTGCCATACTTGCAGGGGCTCGCTCCTCCAATAATTGTTAATGCTTCGGCACATACCGAGGAAGATTTTTGTCGTCTGGTGGAACGTCTTGGTGAGCTTTCCGGGATAGACGGTATAGAGCTTAATGTTTCTTGTCCTAATGTTCGCCATGGAGGTATCGCTTTCGGCACCGACCCCCAGATTTTGTATAATCTTGTCTCTTCTGTTCGTGACTGTACAGATCGTACGCTGATCGTTAAACTGTCCCCGAATGTAAGCGATATAGTGGAGGTGGCTGTGGCTGCAGAAAAAGCAGGGGCTGATGCACTTTCCCTGATTAACACGCTTATCGGGATGACAATTGATATCGAGAAACAACGACCGGTACTGGCTAACCGTACGGGGGGGCTTTCCGGACCGGCAATACGGCCGGTAGCTGTGCGCATGGTTTGGGAAGTGAGCGATGCGGTAATGATTCCGGTAATCGGTATGGGGGGAATTGTGACCGCTGCTGATGCACTGCAATTCATTTTAGCCGGTGCCAGCGCAGTTGCTGTCGGATCCGCACATTTTGCAAACCCCCAGGCTGCTCTTGATGTTTGTGAGGGCATTGAAAAATATTTAGAGGAGCGTGGCTGCAGATTAAAAGAAATTATTGGTGCGGCAAAAAGATGAGAAAAGGGTGGGCAAAAATGGATATGCGTGAAAGGCTGATTATCGCACTTGATTTTTCGCGTGCGGATGAGGCTCTCGCTCTTGTGGACGAGCTCAAGGATCTGGTTTCCTTTTACAAGGTTGGGATGCAGCTTTTTAATGCGGAAGGACCTGGCATTATTGAACGTTTAAGAAAAAAGGGCGTTAAAATTTTTCTTGATCTTAAGTATCATGATATACCGAATACTGTTGCTGGGGCGGCTGAGGTCGCGGTGCGCCAAGGGGTGGAGATGTTTAACCTCCACCTGAGCGGAGGGCGAAAGATGGTAGAAACTACTCTTGCTCGTGTGAACAAAACAGTAGAAGAGACAGCCATGCCACGCCCGCTGCTGTTAGGGGTAACAGTATTGACTTCGCTCGACGAAAAAACGCTCCAGGAGGAAATCGGCATCAGACGTAGCCTTAAAGAACAAGTTCTTTACTTGGCGAAAATGGGTGAAGCGGCGGGTCTAGATGGTGTCGTTGCCTCTCCTCAGGAATTAGGTCTTTTACGCCGTTCTCTAGGAGAGAGTTTTTTAATTGTTACACCAGGGGTGCGTCCATCCTGGGCTGCTCCTAATGAACAAAAAAGGATTACGACACCTGAAGAGGCCATCCAAAAAGGATCCGACTATCTTGTTGTCGGACGGCCTGTAACCAAGAACGCCTCCCCACGGGAAGCAGCAAAAAAGATCATTACTGAGATGAATGGAGGTAATAACAGATGCTAACAAGGGCGGAAATAGAGGCGATTTTCAAAGAAACAGGCGTGCTGCAGGAAGGACATTTTTTGTTAACGTCTGGTTATCACAGCGCACGCTATCTTCAATGTGCCCAGGTTCTGCAGTATCCCCAAAAAGCGGAGCTTTTATGCCGCTCTTTAGCGAATTTTTTTTCTGCCGCGGAAATAGATTTGGTTCTCGGTCCAGCTACCGGTGGTATTATCTTAGCTTATGAAATGGCACGGCAGCTGGGAACAAAAGGTATTTTTGCTGAGAGGACAGACGGGAAGATGACGCTGAGGCGAGGTTTTGAAATAAAGCGGAAAGAACGTGTATTGGTGGTTGAAGATGTTGTTACAACGGGTGGTTCAGTTAAAGAAGTTGTTGATCTGGTAATCAGACATGGAGGAGAAGCTGTGGCTGTTGCTGGCCTGGTGGATCGAAGTGGGGGAAAATCTGACTTTGGTATTCCGGCTCATTTTCTTCTAACTATGGAGGTCGAAGCCTATCCCCCGGAAAGGTGTCCGCTCTGTGCTCAGGGCAGTTTGCCGGTAAAGCCGGGCAGTAGGGATCTCAAGTAAATTAAGTAAAAAGATAAAAATAAAAGGGGAGTAATTAATGCGTTTTGGTATTCATATGCCCCTTAAAGGCGGATTTGAGAAAAATGTTCGACGTTGTTTAGAAATTGGCTGTAATACGCTTCAGATCTTTGCCGGCAACCCAACAGCCTGGCAGGCTGCGAAACTGAATGAATTAGAACTAGTTGGGCGAAAAAAATTATTGGAGGAGCATAATATCGCTCCTTTAATCATTCATGCTGCTTACTTGATCAACCTTG
>JAAZDR010000319.1 GCA_012512705.1 Bacillota bacterium | reverse complement strand
TGTCTACTATTATTTTAAATCACGTTGTAGTGTTATTTAGGTTTGTATAACAGCCTAATATAACAGGTTTGCTATCATGACAGCATTTAAGGTGTCTTTTTTTATTTGGCATAATGATTCCTCGCTATTCAAAGAGTAAACATGCGAAAAAGCAAGCTATGAAAACGAAATGGTGTCCGAAAAACCGAGAATGCCTCAATACTCCCTAATTACTGAGAAAAAATACCGTTTTACTTTTCATTATAATCCTCTATAGTATGGTTAGACTCATACTAAAAATTTTCGATGGAGGATTTTAATGAACGGAAATAAATTAACGTTGGAGCAGTTGGTCGCTGGGGCGACCGTTTATCTTGGAAAATTGAATTACTCGGAATCAAGACTTAATCAGTGTAATTCCGCATGGAACCACCTTAAGTGTTTTATGTCGAAACATGAAATAGCTTATTACACGGCATCTGTTGGGGAAGCTTTTATTTATGATATGATGGGAAATGGTCCTTTTCAGGATCTCACACGTTGGGAAAAGCAAATAGCTTCATGCGTTAACGTCCTTACGGAATTTATGGAAACGGATTCGGTGAAATTTAAACGTAGTAAGGTGTCTCGTGAGCTAAGCGGTCCCATTGGGCTTACTATGCGAGAATACATCCAACATCGTAAAGAACTTGGCATTTCAATTTCAACAGAGGACGAGTATCGCTATCATCTTGAACAGGTTTTGAATTACCTTGGCTCAAAGAGCATAAACACGGTTTCTCAAATCAGCAATTGTATTATAATTGATTATGCTAATAGCATGGGGTTTGCACCAGCCAATACTAGGAGTAGAAATCTATCAATTTTAAAAGGATACCTTCGATACCTTTATGAAAGCAACAAAAGGGGAAATTGTAAAACTAAATGCAAACCCCTGCCCCCGCGGGGGCAGGGGCCTCTCCTGCACTACTAAATGCAACCCCTCGTTTGTACATGCAAATGCAACGGGTGAGGCACACGGGGGTTGCGTTTACTTTTCTACAAAGTCTTTTTTCATATTGTTTGAGCAAGGGTTAGCTTTTATATGACTCTAAAATTTTTTCACCAGCGCCTGCTGTGTTTGTTATATTTTTGATATTACATTTTTAAAACCAATTACGCGGAATACGGGAAGTAAAGTCGTTTCCAACTTTTTATTCAATAACATACATCTCTAGCGGCGAAAAAGAAATAGATGGAATAGTGGGTAATATAATAGTAATAAAAACATTCTCTAACATTGCTCCACTTGCTTTTTCTAATCGCAAACACCACATTTCTCCTTTGATATTTTCTCCTCTATCCACTATAAAATAATATGGATCATGGCCAGAAATATTGTCCTTGGTATCAATAATTTCACCTTTGCTATTAAATAAAACTGCCTTTACCTGCTCTCTGTATCTTTGTCCTTCTACTTTAATTTTTATTTTTGGATTTCCAGCTGGAATCCAAAAATATATATCTCCCGAAGGGGAAAATAAATTTATCGCCCTTTTACTAAGTTGGAGACCTAGCGGCTTTTCTCCTTCAATGCTGAAAGCATTTGCCTTCGCATAACAGGAAATATTATATACCCCTGTTTCTATGGCTTTGAAAATAACTTCTTTATTCTCTTCATGTAGAACCATATCTTCTAATAGCAAATCTCCCATAGGTGAAGATATTACAAAATATAAGTTATCCTTATTGTTATTAACTTGATGGCACCTTATAGTTAGTTTTACCATACTATCTTTTTCTGCGTATAATAAATATGTTCCTTTACCCCTAATTTTCATAAATGAATTCGCTGTATTTTCACCAACTTGGAAAAAAAGGGGAGTAAAAACATTAATATGCTCTTTTCGTTGTAAAGTTGTTTTTAATCTAAAATTCATCGAGTTATTTTCTCCTAAATCCATTAAAATTGGAAATGGAGAATGAACTATAACATGACCACTAATATCGTGAAGACCATCACTCCTAATGCGTTCTAAATTAGTCAAAAAAGGAGTATACTCATCATGATGAACAATACAATCATTGAACTCTACTCCCCCATGATGTTTAACATCGCGAGTATGTAGTTCAAAATAAATAGGAGATTCAAATAAATACGCTGTGTTTTTTAATTCGCAATTTGAAACCACGACTTTAGCACTTGATTTTGATTTACTTTTAAAATAAAAAGCAGCTGAGTTGGTATTGATTACTTGACTATTTAATATTTCTATTATTCCTTTAGGTCCATTATCATAAGGACCATAAATCCAAAATCCATTTGTACAATTAACTACCTTACAATTTTCAAATTTTATTTCCAAATCCTTTGAATGTGATTTTAGAGCCCTAGTTGATACGACAAAACCCGCTCCTTCGTTATTTTCAGAAAGACAATCACGAACTATACAGTTAACAAAACCTT
>JAAZDR010000134.1 GCA_012512705.1 Bacillota bacterium | reverse complement strand
GGTGCGTGCTTCTTTAATTAAGGCTGTAAACAAGGCGGCTGAGCGCGCACGTAAATTGAGTAAATAGATTATTCGGGAGTGGATCGAGAGAGGGCTACAAAAGTGAGCAGAAGAGAGATCAAAAAAGCACAAAAAATTGTCTTTAAATTAGGGACGCGTTTGCTTACTTATGCGAACGGAAAATTAAATCTGGATTATATGGAGCGCATTGTCAGGGAACTGGCCAACCTGAAGAATCAAGGTAAAGATGCCATCATCGTCTCATCAGGTGCGATCGGGGCTGGCATTGGTCGTCTCAATTTAAACTACAGGCCAAAAGCGACGCCGGAGAAGCAGGCGGTTGCTGCAGTGGGACAGGGCGTGCTGATCCAATTTTATGAAAAATTTTTTGCTGAATACGGGCAGATTGTGGCGCAGATCCTTCTTACACGGGAGGATCTGGTTAACCGTCGACGCTACGTTAACGCCTGCAATACCCTGCAGACGCTGCTTAAATTTGGCGTGATCCCGATTATTAACGAAAACGATACAATTTCTGTAGATGAGATCGAATTTGGCGATAATGATACTCTTTCCGCGCTCGTTGCCGGACTTGTGGACAGCGACCTGCTGGTAATCTTGTCTGATATCGATGGTTTTTATACCGCAGACCCGCAAAAACAATCACAGGCAAAATTGATTCCGGTGGTGGAAACGATTACGGCAGAACTGAAGGAGATGGCCAAAGGAACGGATGACGCACTTGCAACTGGGGGGATGGTTACCAAACTTCAGGCAGCGGAGATCACTATGAGCTGTGGCGTCAACTGCGTTATTGCTAACGGATTAGAGCCGGGCATCATAAACCGAATTGTTCGCGGGGAGGAGATCGGCACTCTTTTTAAGGCGCAAAAAAACTATTTGCGCGCTCGGAAAAGATGGATTGCTTTTGGGCAGCTTGTTCACGGTGCTGTTATTGTAGATGACGGTGCGCGAAAAGCCCTCATCAAGGAAGGAAAGAGTCTGCTTGCGAGCGGCATTACTGCTGTAAATGCCGATTTCTGCCGGGGTGATCTCGTTGCTGTCTGTGATCAGCAGGGGAACGAGTTTGCCCGCGGCCTGAGCAATTATTCTTCCGTAGAGCTGCAAAAGATCAAGGGGCTGCAGAGTGAGCAGATTGCTGCGGTCCTTGGGGAGCAGGACGTTAGAGAAGAGGTTATCCACCGCGATAACCTGGTAATTTATTAAGGGAAGGGGATATAATATTGAGTTCAGAGGTGCAAAGAAAGGGAAAAGCGGCTAAGAATGCGGCGGCAGTTTTGGCTAATGTTAACAGTCTAATTAAAGATAAGGCGCTGAGTTTAATTGCTGACAGCCTGGAGAGCAACGAAGAAGAAATCTTAAAGGCGAACGAAATCGATTTAAAGCACCTAGAGCAAAGTGAAGGATACTCGAAAGCGTTTCATGATCGTTTGATGTTAACTCCGGAGAGGATAAAAGGGATGGCGGATGGTTTGCGGGAGATTGTCGATCTCGCCGATCCAGTCGGGGAAGTGACGAAGATGTGGCGGCGTCCTAATGGATTGCAGATCGGACAGGTTCGCGTTCCCTTGGGTGTGGTGGCTATTGTATACGAGGCGCGCCCCAATGTTACTGTTGATGCTGCCGGACTGGCGCTTAAATCCGGTAATGCAGTAGTTTTGCGCGGCAGTTCAGAAGCGATTAATTCCAACAAGGCACTGGTGAAAGTTATTCGAACCTCCCTGGAAGAGGCAGCCCTGCCTGCTGATGCAGCAGTGCTTATTGAGAGTACGGAGCGCAGCGTTGTGCAGGAATTGATGAAGGCAAATGACTATATTGATGTTTTAATTCCCCGTGGCGGGCCGTCGCTGATTAGAGCGGTAATAGAAAACTCTACGGTTCCCGTAATCCAAACTGGGGCGGGTAACTGCCACACCTATGTTGATTGCCAAGCTGATCTGAAAATGGCAGAAGCGATTGCTGTGAATGCCAAAGTCCAACGCCCGGGTGTCTGCAATGCTATGGAAACGCTTTTAGTGCATGAAGATATTGCTGCTGCTTTCCTACCCAATGTAATTACAGCGCTGGTGAAAGAAGGGGTAGAGGTGCGCGGTTGCACTGAAACGCAGAAGTATCACACCGCAGTAAAACCAGCAAGTGAAGAGGATTGGGCTACAGAATATCTTGATCTTGTACTGGCGGTTAAAGTGGTCAAGAATCTTGAAGAAGCGATTAAGCATATTAATAAGTTTGGCACCAAACATTCAGAAGCGATCGTAACTGATAATTATCATACAGCAATATATTTTGTAGATAATATAGATGCAGCAGCAGTTTATGTCAATGCTTCAACGCGTTTTACAGATGGCGCTGAATTCGGTCTGGGAGCAGAGTTGGGGATCAGTACGCAAAAAATTCATGCTCGCGGGCCGATGGGCCTAGAAGCGCTTACCACTCAAAAGTATATAGTCTATGGTGAAGGTCAAATTAGGCAGTAAGCTGAATAGTCAAGGCCGGAAGTTCCGGCCTTTTTTAAATCGAGAGAATTTTTTTTGGGGATTAGGATAAAGCTAGTTTTAGCGTAAAAGTTTGTAGGGCTAGCGCTGGAGGATAAATAATGGGCGATCCGGTTTATGCAGCGGTTGATCTTGGCGGAACGAAGATAATAATTATGACTGTCGACAGAGAAAGGTCTGTTAAGGAGAGGGTTGAATTTAGCACTCCGCCTGCCAGGGCTCCCGCTTTAATGCTGAGGGAAATTAAGGATTATATTGAATTACTTCTGGGAAAGCAGGGAAAGCTTCAACTAGCGTCAATCGGCATCTGCTGCGCGGGTTTTGTTAATAAAGAGGGACACGTCATTTCTTCTCCTAATATCCCTGCTTTACACAATTTTCCCCTGAAAATAGAGACGGAAGGTATGTTCTCTGTCCCGGTTATTGTGGAAAATGATGCTAATGCTGCAGCCTACGGGGAGTACCGTTTTGGTGCTGGTAGAGGGTCAGCGAATATGCTTTTTATTACCGTGAGTACTGGGGTCGGCTGCGGGATAATACTGGAGCATAAGATATATCGCGGCAGTGGCGGTTTTGCTGGAGAGCTCGGTCACTTTCAGGTTGCAGAAGATCAAACCCCGTGTGCCTGCGGAAACCGCGGCTGTCTGGAGAAACTTTCATCCGGTGAGGCGATCGCCTGGAGGGCTTCCCAAGAATATGCGCAGCAGATGGATACAGCAGATGTTTTTCAAGCTTTTCGTAAAGGTGAACCGGAGTCAAAGCTGGTAATCGACAGGGCTGTTGATTGTTTGGCCAGGGGGATTGCTAACGCTCTTAATCTTTTAAACCCAGAAAAGGTAATCATCGGGGGCGGCGTGAGCAATGAGGAAGAGTGTTTTATAGCCCCATTAATGGAATGCCTGCATAAATATACGATCGCCCCAGCCTTGAAGATGGTTGAGGTCTGTAAGGGAGAGCTAGGCGCTGATGCTGGCGTTTGGGGAATGTTCGCTCTGATGGAAGAATCTTTTTCCTAATCACTATACAAGAGGGATCTCCCAACGATGATCTTCCCTACAGTGCGGGCAATATAGAAGATGTGTGCAGGTGCTGCCGGCATATCCATTAGGCAAATCCTGCTGCAGGTAAGGGCTGTAATCGTCAAGAAAATCTTCAATGCGCCCGTTATCTTTAAGCGGCACATTGCAGCGCGGACATTTGTATGTTATTTCTGTCAGACCGTTACAAAGAGGACAGATTCTAATTTTGATCACTCCCATCACTTTAATTTTAGCCTTATTTGGTGTAAAATATTAAGGAAACTAGGAGAAATAATGGAATCGATAATTTCCTCGATTATTGAATTTTTTTATTCGGTGATTGAACAATACGGAGTTTTGGGTATTGGTATTGCCATGTTTGCAGAAAGTGCTGGGATACCATATGCCTCTGTTGTGGTTGTGCTTAGTGCCGGCTCATTAATTGTTAAGGAACAGTTTTCTTTTTGGCCCATGGTGTTTTTGTCAACAGCGGGTATTACGCTGGTCAGCTTGTGCAGCTATTTTTTAGGTTATCTGGGCACAAGGATGGGCCAATCTTTAAAGAAAAGCACCTTGGCGGCTGTCCCGCATAAAAAGATCTTTTATCCATAAGTTTATGGATCGCTACGGTAATTTCTCTATTTTTTGCGCTCAGTTATTTGGTACAACTCGGACATTCATCTCCTTACCCGCCGGGGCGACGAAGATAAATCTAGGCCATTTTATTGTCTACACAACTCTCGGTGGGATCCTTTTTAGCATTGTTGCGATCTCTTTTTCTTTGGTGCTAACAAGATTTTGGGGTTTAATAATAAATACACTGCTTTAAGGAGTATAAATGCGAAGGAGGGAAAATAATGCCCTGGCTTGTTATTGCAGTAATTACTTGGATCATACTTTTACTATCTTTACGCGGTATCCAAATTAGACGTTTATGGACAGCTGGATTTTTTAGTTTGTTATTAGTGGGGAGTGTCTCTTATATCGGTGTGAATTTAGGACTAATCCGCTTTAACAATGCCCTCTATTCATTAAACGGAATTCCTGTTTTTTTTCTACTAGCAGCAATTGCAGTTGGCATGCTTGTGGTTCGCTTTTTGCCGGAGAGTAAGGGGTGGCAGTTGCTTTATATTCTCTTAATAAGCATTATTTCAGTAATCATTGATTTTTATTTTACGGAAAAGAACTTTTTAGTTTATGAAAACTGGCAGATCGGTTACAGTTTTCTCGTTTATTTCTTTGTCCTTACCACTACTGTTTGGTTGAGTGATATTACAGTAAAAAGGCGCCGCGGCTACCTCTTTAACTAGGTTAGCCTTTCGATTATTTTTTCAAGCTAATTAGATTTTTTTAATTAGCTTTTGAATACTATAGAGGTCTAGTAATGCAGTAATTACAAATCCAGCCATATAGGCCCATAAAGCCCCTTGAATGCCATATGCAGGGTTTGCTGTCAGCTTGTAGATTAACGCCAAATTAGCCCCTACCCCAGCCAGATCATTTAAAAGTGCGATCAATGGATAGCCCATACCGTGCAGGATGGAAACGGTAGTGAACTGCAGATAGGCGAATGGCGCTGCTGGCGCAAGCTGCAGCAAAAGCGGCGCTGCTGCCGGAGTATTATAAATGATCGTTGTCAGGGGAACATGGTAAAAATAAAGAATAACCCCTGTGATCAGACCGATAAAGAGGGTGCCCCAAAGGGAAAACCTTAACAGGCGTTGGAGCCTGTTTTTTTGTCTTAAGGATGCAGCTCCAGCGATAGAAGGAACAAGTTCTGTGTTCTGAGGAATAACCGCCACGGAGGGC
>JAAZDR010000133.1 GCA_012512705.1 Bacillota bacterium | reverse complement strand
TGGCGAAATTAATCTGCCACCACGGCAAAACGGTTCATCCATTATGCCGGGGAAAATTAACCCTGTTATTCCGGAGGTAATTTCACAAATTTCCTTTGATATCATAGGAAATGATCTTACCATAACTATGGCTGCAGAAGCAGGACAGCTTGAACTCAATGCCTTTGAGCCTATACTGTTTCATAACCTGTTCACCTCTTTAGCAATGCTTACAAACGGTGTTGAAACCTTTACAAAAAACTGCATTTGCGGCATTACGGCAAATGAAAATCGCTGCTTAGATTTGCTGAACAAAAGCACTGCCCTTGCAACGGCACTTTGCCCCTACATAGGCTACGATAATGCCACCGCTCTAGTAAAAGAGGCGCTTAGAACAGGAGTTGAAATTAAAACTCTAGTGGAGCATAGCGGCTTAATTGACAAAAAGCAGCTTTCTCTGATTTTTCCACAACAGTTTCGTGAGATTAGCTAACGCTTAAAATAGCAGTCTAATAAGCATACGAATCGGGGTGCATTTCATTTGCTTTATGAATATAATGAAGAAACATTTTTGGAATAATGTTCATCACCTAAAAATATGCACCCTATGAATCGAAGCGGCACAAGAAACGATGAACTCTTGTGCCGCTTCGTGATGTTGTTATTTTATTTTAATGCAGCGTTATTGAACTTCCGTTTGGTTCTAAGTTTTCAGACATACTCATTGCTTTAAGGATTATTTTAGATTTAATTCTTTCACCGCCTGGATAATACTCTACGAGAGTGTCAGGCAAAGTGACAGATACGGGAAGAGCATTCGCCATTTTTACGTCTACAAGCTTTACACCCTTCAACGAATTTGCGGAGGTATCCTCATACTCCATTCTGTATACCGCAATAAAATTATTGCAAGCAGTTCCGGCAAACACACCAAGAGTATTCTGCAAGGTGTAAGTTTCACCACCTTCAAGAAATTCTGCTACTTCCGACCCACGATAAACCTTTAAGCCTTTGCTCTGTCTAACCTCATGATAATCCATTGTTGCTACCTGCATAACCTTATAGTCGTCGAACCAAACATTTTCTGTAACATTTTCACCCACCGTCCTGAAAGCCATGTACGGTGTATATTGCTTACCATAGGTATCATGTTTTGTCGCTCCTAAAATACCTACTTCAAGATTGTTGACATACTGAACTCCATCAATCCAAACGCTTAAAAAACCATTTTTATAGTCAAAAGAATATTCAACATCATACCACTGTCCCGGAGTATAAGTTCCAACAGTAATTCCAACAACTTTAACCGTTTTATCGCTTGCATCAAATTCAACAGTATTTGCACTATATTTTCCGGAGCCGATATAATTCGAAGAGTTTTGATTGCCGAGTCTTGCTCTGTGCGTAACGGTGATATTCTCCGGTGCTTTAAACTTCACAGAAGTGAAATATATGCCTTCATCACTGGGAATATCAACAACGTTACGAACTATCACAATGTCGGTCCCATCAGGAAGCCCTTCACCAGGATAAATTTTAACTGCCATGTTACCTGGGGAAATCTCATCCCCTACTCCGTAAGAAGCTCCCTCAACCCATCCATCAGGCATTGAGGTGCCATGCCACAAGCACTGCCTTATGCCCGGAAAATTCATAGATGACGTTGATTTTTTATAATATTTTGTCGTGGTATTCATAGTGTTAAAGTCAGCAAGGTGGATAAACCCCCGATGGCTTAATGTGTAGATAGCAATCTTATCATCATAGCGCAACCGCACACGGTAATTATTTACTGTTTCGTCGTCTATGACAAGGCAGGAAACATCGTCTATAACGAATCCCTCATCATCGATAATAGCCTTTTCCACCGATGGATTCCGGGTAGTTATTGAATTTAATAATTCTGTCAGCGGTGTACCGATCCAGCGAATTACCGCCGGCAAAAGACTGATCTGAAATCAGCATTTCCTCAACTCCGCTAAAACAGTCCGGATTCTGTAATTTCGCCTTCATGCTATGCAAGGGAAGACGAATTTCTGTTGCCCCGGGAATTCTGCTCCAATCATACCCATCGTGAGAAAATCCGCTCATGCCGTTCTCGCAAATAATCTCCAATGTACCGTATGCAAGGTACCTTCCGTACAAATTATTTTGTTCATAGATTTCGGTCCCCCATAGGTATCTTGAAAACCCTTTGGCAATTGCCATCCAACTGTTCCTTCTGTAAACCGCTGCACATGCCATTGGAAACACTCTCACACCAATCGGTTCTTGTGCTGCCTCCATCTTGCATGAAAATATACGTTCATCTAACTCATCCTCCGGTTTTTCTTTCAACCGAATATAGACCTTGGCAAAGGATAAATCATTCTTTTCTAATCCGCTAAGTGCAAAATACTTAAAAGGTAAAGGGGTGAGTTCTTTCAATCCCAAAGGATGTCTACCCGAAAAAGCCAGTGGTTGTTT
>JAAZDR010000132.1 GCA_012512705.1 Bacillota bacterium | reverse complement strand
GGTTCGGATTTCAAGGACTCCCCCTTCGGCCATCGATTCTAAACCATTACGGGAAAGGTTAAGAACTACCTGACGAATATCTTGGAGATCCACTAATATATCCTCAATATCCCCTGTTTTAAGGACAATATCTTTACCCTCTTTTTTAGCACTTGCCTGAATTAATGGGAAAAGAGTACTTAAAATAGCGTTTAAGTTATTTTTTTGCACATTGTCATTATCCCTATTCCTTGCTAGGGAAAGAAACTCTGTAAGTATTCTATTTGCACTGTCTAGCTCTTCGATAATCAGGTTAAAGTATTGATTATTAATTGCCGAACTATTCTTATGTTGCATAAACTGCACAAACCCTTTAACCGAAGTGATCGGATTTCTGATTTCGTGAACAACAGTTGCCGCCATTTTCCCAATTAAATCAATACAATTAAGCCGAGCAATTTCGTTTTTATTCCCCCAATCATACTTACAATTCACAAAGGCAAACTGGTGATTGCTTACAATATCTAAAAGATTATGAATCCCACACTTACTGAGTTGATATGGACAAAGAGTAATCATTTTAAGGGCACCGATCTCTTTTTCAATTACTGACTCATATTCCATAAATGTTTTCCAGTATCTTCTATTCAGCCATGAAGTTGCTCCGCAAACCCTAATCCCCTCATAGCCTTTCGATAGTGCAAATTTAACTTTATCAACCCATTTTTGCCTTACTTTATCGCCTTGGAAGCAATTATCAGCTAAATACCAATCTGAACTAGCTATTACTTCCATTTGCGATGCGTAAGTCCTGAAAGCAGGAATATTTTTTTCTAAAGAGCGAGTTGCTTCAAGAGGGGTTAGTGGTTCGGAAACAATCCACAGACAAAATTCTTTATTTTCTAAACCAGCTTGAAAAAAAGGTATCGATATGTCAATTAAATCATTCTTCGTTTCGTAAAAACCACAAATATGAGTGCCCCAGGGGACATCATCAATAAATCTAATACCTGTTTTCCTCAAACTGTTCACAGCCTTTATTAACAACTTCTAAAGCCTCCGAACTGAAAAATAAATTTATCAATATCTTTATACAAATTTATCTGTTCGACATTCCGGTAATAATTTCCTTTAAAAAAGTCTAATTCATAAAATATTAGTTACTTCAATGCTTGATTAATAATCTATCTGCTAATTTGTTTCTTTGATCACTAAAAGACGCCCGCAACTTTCACAACGCACTTCTTGCGACGAAGAACGGAGTTTCTCGGTAATACGTGCCGATAAAGCAATGCGACATCCGCTGCAAATACCGCTGTCTGTAGCTCGAGCAACCCCTTTCCCGTTAAATTTCCGGTAAATTTCATTGTATTTTCGAAGAAGTCTCTCATCAAGATTGGCGACGATCATGGCTCTTTTATTTTCCAACTCTTCCTGCTCCCTTTTTATCTCAGCAAACTTCTGCCTTATATTTTTTTTCATTTCAGCAAGCTCCTTTTCCCGAAGCTTTAATTCTTGAGACATCTTTTGATAAGCTGCTTCCTTCTGTTCGAGAACGTCCATCTCTTTCAATATTTCGTCCTCTAATTCGATCTTCTCCTGCTCCTTAATTTTAAGCTTCTTTTCCATTTGGGAAAGTTCCTTAACATTGACAATTTTCCCTCCGTAAAGCTCTTCTCTTAATGATTCAATCTCTGCAAAAAGTGACTGCAGCTTCATCTCTTTACGCCGCAGAGATTTTTTGGTCTTATCCAAAAATTCTTTTTCCTGTACAAAATTTTGCGCTAACTGCTCCCAGTCCTTTTTTTGTTGTTGAAAAGACTTTAATAGGGGAAAGCTTTTGGATTCTTTTTCAAGGCTCTCTACCCTGCGGTCGATCTCCTGCAGTTCCCATAAAAAGATGTAACTCATGCTTCCTTCCTCCCTTTTAGCCGATTAAAAAAGGACAGGCTTTTTAAGCCTATCCTGACAGATTAAAATTCCATGGGGTAACTGAAGCCTTTGCAGAATGTGCCCGAGTACGGAAACCGTCTTTTTGCAATCTCTGCTGTAAATATTCCGCCAAGGAAGCGACTACCGGCTGCTCTGTAGCTTCGTGACCGGCGTCAATAAGAGCGAGCCCGTAGGTAACAGCCTCCCAGGCATCGTGGTATTTAATATCGCCGGTTATAAAAAGGTCAGCAGCGCTGTCCTTTGCCGCTTGGATTAAAGAGCCGCCGCTACCTCCGCAAACAGCAACGCGCTTTACCAGACGAGAGGGTTGGCCACAAACCTTAAGCTGCATCACTGGCAAAGTTTTCCTACACATTTGCACCATTTCTCCGAGAGTGCAAGCCTCTTCTAGTTCACCCACCCTTCCCATACCGTATTTATTCTCCGTGTGAGCAAGATTCTCAAGGGGACGGGTGTTTTTTAAGCAAAAAAGCTCCGCGAGGACATCATTAACTCCCCGGGGAGCAATATCAAGATTTGTATGGGCAGAATAAACAATAAGCCTTTCCTGAAGAAGACGCGCCAGAAAAGCTACCAGCGGGTGCCTAGTATCAAGAGAAGCTAAAGGTCTGAAAATTAGGGGATGGTGCGTTACGATCATCTCAGCCCCTAATCGCAGCGACTCCTCCAGAACATGCTCGTTTAAATCCAGTGCCACGAGAAGATCTTGAACCTCCCGCCTGGGATCACCTACTTGTAAGCCCACAGGATCCCCTTCTAATGCTAAATCTAAAGGTGCAAGCTCTTCCAAATAATCAATTATCTTCTCTGCCCTGGCCAACATAATCGAGCACCTCCTGCAACTTTTCAATCTTCACTTCAAAATAGGCCTTTCTCTGCCGAAGGCTTTCCTTTCTCTTCGAACAAGCTAAGCTTTTTAGTATAAGATAACAACGATTGATTCTTGTTTTCAGGAGAGGAATCAACAATGGATCCCTATTTTCCACTAGTTTTGGCCCCACTTCCAGCAGGAAAGGATCAGTAATTACTTGGTGTCCTCGCTCGGCAACAAGTACTTCATAAAAATGTCCTTCTTCATCAGCCAACCGTTCGGCAACCAGCCGAAAACCATTGCTTATAAGCCAGCGTCGAACGATAAAAACCTCGCTCATCGGCTGCAGGATCAGCTTTTTTACCTTCTTTAAACGTTCCTTGCCGGCAATTAATATACGGCATAAGGTGCGCCCTCCAACACCAGCAATAACCACAACATCTACTTGATCGCTGCTCTTCAGGGCTGTAAGCCCGTCACCCAAACGAAGATCGATCTTGTGCTCAAGGTTGAAAAGCCTTACTACATCGACAGCCTTTTTAAAGGGCCCTCTTTGTTTCTCCACGGCTATAACACGTGGAGAAATGTTATTGGATATTAGATAAATAGAAAGGTAAGCATGATCTGTACCGATATCGGCTACAATACTTCCAGGAGTAACAAAAGAAGCGACAGTTGCCAGTCGGGGCTTTAATTTCACTGCCCCCACCTCCTGCAACAGGGTTATGGGTAAAACAGGAAGTTATTATCTACCTTATACTATAACCTATTCCCTAAAAAATATGAAAACCCTTCACCAAACATTTTCGAACCGAGATGAAATATTACCTTTTAGTGTTTCCTTATCCCACTGGAGAGATGTTCCGCTAACTCTTCTTTATTTGAAAGGCTGAACCTCCCTTCTTCAAGCTTCCAATACTGCGCACTCTTCCCACTGTGGTTAGCGATATGCAGAACCAACTGTGGATGGCAGGTTAAAACAAACATCTGATGTCTTCCCGCAAGGCTGCTTAAGATTTGCGCAGCCTGCTCCTGGTGACAGAAATCAAAGTTTACCAGAGAGTCATCAAGGATCACAGGCAAAGGATGACCGATCTCCTTGATACGACTAAGCCGTACGGCAAGGAACAGCTGCTCTTTCGTGCCGCGGCTCAAGGTATCTGCCGTCTGTGAAAGGATCCCGTCTCTTCCTTGTATTTTAAAGTCTGTCTCCATCAACTGATCAGGAAGTAATATTTTGGTATAATCACCCGCGGTAAGTCTTTCTAATATCCTGCTTGCCCCTTCAAGGAGATTGTCCTTTTTTCTCTCCATAAACTGCCGCTGCATCTCTTTTAAAAGAAAAGAAGCCGTTTTATAGACAGCATATTTTTCCGCCAGGGGTCTCAATTGTCCGCGATTTTCATCAATCTTCCGCTGCGCCTGCACTAAACTGTCTGCTGTAGCTAGCCCCTGCAGCTGTTCATTCAACAGGCGCCGTTTTTCTTTTAATTCATTTAAAAATCCCCCCAGTCGAACACACTTTTCAAGGGTCTCGTTATAGGAGTGGGAAGCATCTTCTGCCGATGTGTAAGCAGCAGAAAATTTATCAAAGAGTCCAAGCAGTCCTTCATCTTCCACTTTTTGCTGAAAAAATGCTTCTAAAGACCCTCTCACCCGCTCTGTTTTCAAAGTGTATTGCAATCTTTGTTCAAGAAGTCGGTATCCTTCCTGCATTTTTATAATCTCTTCGACTTCTTCCCCTTTCGCCAGTAAATACTGCAGAAAATATATCGGTTCTTCCGGGAAAGCTTCTTCTTTTGTTGCCATATCTTCTTGCAGCAGAAAGATCTCTTTCTCCAACGTTCTTTTCTCTGTTTCGCATTCTTTCAGTTCTTGGACAAGGGTTAAATAATCCATTGCTTCTTTAAGAAGTTCAATGATCTTTTCTTTTAATATCTTTTGCTGTTCAATTATGCCATGATCGCTTTCCTTACGGAAAAGGGGATGAAAGCCATAGATTTTTCCCAGCACAGAAGCCATCTCCAGCAGCTCTTCCTGCAGAGCAGCGGCACTCTCCGTTATGCGACTGCCTGTTCTCTGACACTCCAATATTTTCTCTTTAAGCGCTTTAACGGCCCAAAAAGTCTCCTTGATGAGCTCTGGAGACGCTTCCTCAGGCAGATCGAGTTTATGGCGAAAATAATCCAAACAGCGTTTAGCACCCTGGATTTCCCTATTAAGGTAATCTAACTTCTTCTCCCTCCGGAAAAGCAACGTCTCAATTCTTTCTAGCTCCGCACGAAGCTCCTCTTCTTTAGCACGCAGATTGGTTTCCGCCATATATCGAAAGAGCACATAAAGCGCAGCTCCAAGCATGCCGGCGAATCCACTCAAAATACCAGGCCAAAGGAAGAAAAAGGACAGTAATGAACCACCTGCAGCAAAAAAGAGTGCTGCGTATAGAAATTTCTTCAAACTTATGTCTGGTTTAATGCTGCGATAAAATTTTTGTTCCCGCTCCAGCGCTTCCCTTCTATCTTGCAGTTCTTCACAGCGTTCTTTTAGCTTTCCTATCTCTTGCTGAAGGTCATTATATGCTACGGCTGCTTGATTCAAGGCGTCCAGCTCTCGCTGATCCGTCCTTATCTTTAAAACTATTTTCAAAGCATCCCAATTATCATTAAGCTCCTTTGCTTCCTGTACAAGAACAGCGCTTCGTTTTTGGTATTCGCTCTTCAGCTGCTGATAGACGCTATAGCGTTCCTCAAAACCTGAAAGCTGCTGATAAAAACCCCGTAACTCCTCCCGGTATTCTATCAGCTTCTCCGGATTAACAACTACCTTATTCCCCGCTGCCTTCGCTTGAAAAAGCAGTTCCAGCTGGCTATATTTATCAAGCAAATTACGATATTGTTTTTCAATAGACCTAATTTTTTCTACCTTCAATAAAGAAAATTTTCGTCTTAAATCTCTTTTTTCTGTGCTATCTAGAATCTGTTGCAGTTCTCGTTTACGAACCCAAAGTTCATAATTAGTCTTTAATATGTCAAGCAGAGTGATCTTATAGCCTAAGTACTCTACTTCATGCTCCAGACTCGCAATTTTTTTCTCTATTTCATTCCTAGCTCGTTGCTTTTCTCTGTACTCTTCTACTTGTTCAAGGGCCTTCTGACGCATATCAAGCCCTGCCCTAATCTGCTGATTATAAGGTTTGAATTGTTTTACTGCGGGGTTGCCATTCTTGCCCCCAATCTTTTCTGCTTCCTTTTGCAGCTCTTCCTCAATCATCGGTAAATTTAGAATATCGGATAACCCCGCCCCTAACAAAACTGATTGAAGTCTTTCTATATCATTCTGAGATCCGGACAGCCCTACAGGCTTGCGCTGCAATTCATCAATGCTAATCGTAAAGAGCTGACGATAAGTAAAGGAATCAACTTTGTAAAGTTCTCTTGCGGAAACAATATTTGCAGCACCATGAATACAGCGCACTACCGGCTCGCCATATCCATTGAGGTGGAGATTATAAATCTCTCCTGAGTCGCAGATCAAATCTGCTTCTACCTCATACTTAACCATTGCCGGGGGCAGAGCGTCGCTTCGTGAAAAGCCGTATCCGAGAGAACGTAATATTTGTAAAAACGTTGACTTGCCAGAGCGGTTCAGGCCGCCGATAACAATAACGCCCGGAGCAATATTCTCAAGAGTCTGATTGCGAATAATACCAACATCAGCGATATGCAGTCTCTTAATTCTCACTTCTTCTCCTCCTCTCCCACAACTTTTCAGCAACCAACTCCTTTGCCTGCTCCATAATACTCTCTAGAGTTTGTGGATCCAGCTGAAACCTTTCCTCATTGAGCTGTTCAGGATCAAACTCGCTCTCCCAGATCATACCCAGTTCTGCAAAAAGCTCTTTTTGCAACCTTCTATCCTCTAAACACCTCTGAGCAATCTTTTCTATTTCTGCAAAAATTGGCTCTCGCTTACTCAGATCCTTAAGGGCAGGAATAAGTTTGCCAGTGCGCACGGCGATCGAATCAATCCAAAGAAAAGGAGTCTGCATAATATATTTATTCTGCAAATTTTGACGCAAGCAGTTCAACACTTCATCTTCCTGCTCAACGAGCAGCTCATGAAGTTCACCCCGCCCTGTAAGAATACACTGAAGAACGAAACCTTTAATAGGAAGGCCCCGGCCATCAGTGCTAAGGGAAAGCCCAGCAGGCGGTAAGGGGGTGTTTGAAAGAAGCTCCTCACATCTTTGCATGATTAGCTCCTCCAGATCAGATAGATTACGTGGTGGTTTGCCGCCGTTTTGGGCACCAGCAATATTGATCTTTAACTTTTTCCAGATAACTGTCGAGGTAGGGATAAAGCTGATCCTCGGGGGGGCTTCCGTTGTCAGCTCTACCAATAAACAGCCTCTTAGGCCCTGCTCCCCAATGCCCCGCCCTTGGGGAGTGCCAGCATAGGCAATTAGCGGCAGACCGTTATTTAAAATTTGGCACTGATGTATATGCCCGAGGGCCCAGTAATGAATCCCCTTCTTATTTTTTAGTTCTGATAAAGAACAGGGAACATAATTTTGGTTATACGGGTCTAACTGAGTATGGAGCAATGCAATATTGCAAACGCTGGTATCCGGGACAGCATAAAACTGATGCATCTTCCGAGAATCGGCGCGGCCGCGGTACGACTGACCGAGCACTCTAGCTAGAAGCTCCCCGGCTTCCCCACTAAAATTCCTTATTTCAACCTTTTCACTGCTAAAAATAAACACATTATCCGGTAAAGTAACGATCTCACCTTGCTCACGAAAAGGATCATGATTGCCAGAGATTATAAATACGGGAATGTTTTTTTCCTTTAATCTGCAACACTGTTCGGCAAAAAACATGCTTCCTTTAACAGAGCGCGCTTCCCGGTCATAAAGATCACCGGCGATAAGCAGAAAATCCACACTCTCCTCAATCGCCACATCCATTATGCGTAAAAACGCCTCCATAACAGCTCTTTTGCATACTTTAAAAATCTCTTCTGGTACTTTCCCAGAAAGCCTTAAAAAGCTGCCAAGGTGAATATCAGCACAATGTATAAAACGAACCTTAGACATTATATACTCCTCCGGCATTATGTATCTCTAAATTACTTTTATGAAGAAGAGGTATCTTAAAAAATATGTTGAATTAAAAAGTGAGATGGAAAGGAGAAAATAAGCATTGTTAACAGACCCGATAACAACTAAAAATATCAAATAATCGGCGCGCTTCTGGCCTTATTAACAGTTTTAATAACCTTTTTCAATAACGTTTCACTGCTCTATCTTCTTTTTGGCCTTCTAGGCATCTTTTTCGGCTCGAGGGTCAAAAAGAAGATAAATAAAGAAATGGGAGAAAGGATTATCAACGCTAACTGCATTGCCCTCGTCGTCGGGGCTATTATTCGTCTAGCCGATTTCATTACCTTT
>JAAZDR010000131.1 GCA_012512705.1 Bacillota bacterium | reverse complement strand
GGCCTATACTGATCATTTCCCTGATTGTGGAGAGGGATTCTTTTTTCTGGGGCATCTTTTAATTATCATGCTTTTCTATTGCGAAGAAAAAAGTAAGCGGGAGGAGCTCATACTTAATTCTCAGATCTGCCTCAACCGCGCTAATCAGCTTTTGAAAGGAAAGGGTTGGCAGGTTATGCAGGCTTTACAAGATATTGCTGCTATAAGTAAGGAGCCGTTAGAAACCCTTTCAGGCAATGATAAAAATTATATGCACTACCGCTCGGTGGATAATTTAATAGAATTTTGTTTTTTAAAATTGTTAACTTAACGTTTCTGCAGCAATGTTTGTAAAAGCTGCTGTGTGAGAAAGACAATTTGTTCTCTGTTAAAGCCCTCTTCTGCCAGTTTTGGATACTGGAGAGAGTAAGAGTTTACGTAATTTTCCCAATTTCCCCGGCTCTGTTCATAGTAATGAAGGACGATTCTAGCCATCCGCAGGCGTTCGTTAACAGTTTTGGTTGTATAATAACAGTAAACAGTGTGCTCCCCATGTAAGTGAAGAGCGCTTTTTACCTGTCTTTGGCCGTGTTCGGATTCCCTCTGTTTTATTTCTTCAACCTTTTTTACGGCAATCAGGTTTACATAGCCGCTGGCCCGATCCCCTTTAATTCGCGGCTGACGCAAGTGCAGGGGAACCAACACTAACTGCGGGGATAGTGGGATAGGAACGAAATTGCGGCGGTCGATACAGGCGCCATACTTCTCACGCAGGGCTTCGAGGTCGACAGCTAAGTGGCGGCAGAGACGGCGAAGGAACCAGCGCAGGCTGCGCTTGTCAGAAAGGCACCTGCCATTAGTGGTCATGACTCCGGTCCCATTGCCTCCGTCCTGGCAGTAGATGGGGACAAGTGCGGCGATTTCGGATTGGATAAGCGCGATGTTTATTTTTTCTCTTTTTTTATACTTTTTATGGGGCATTCTATCCCTCCTTCGCACTAACCAGATTATACTATCAAACATGTGTTCGTGTAAAGTTTAATTAATTGATATAAATTGTATTGTCAGTGAATTATAGACCGAAAGCTTGCCTAAAGACAGGCTTCTTTTTTTTATTGCGCTTTTTATATTTATAAAGGGATGAAACATCGTCTAAACTTAAAAAAATTATTGACAATAAAGTAGGGGTATGCTTATATTGTATTAGGACATTAATACAATATCTTGATCGTTGAGGGGGGTGTTTGCTTGAAAGGCTGGTTCCGTTTGGATGCGCGCAGTGGGGTTCCTATGTACCTGCAGCTGAAAGAGCAGATCAAGACTGCAGTTGCAGGAGGCGCCCTGCGTCCGGGGGATCGGCTGCCCCCTGTTCGCGAACTTGCTGTAGAGCTTATGGTTAACCCTAATACAGTGTCCAGAGCTTATAGTGAGCTTGAACGGGAAGGAATGCTGAGAGCAAAGCAAGGGCGGGGAACTTTTGTACAAAGCAGCGAGCCTCTTCTGCGTTTTGAAGAGAGAAAACTGCAGCTCCGGGGGCTGATTGATAAGGTTTTTGTAGAAGCATATAATTTGCAGCTAGATCCGGAAAAGGTAGAAGCGATCTGGGAAGAACGCTTTACAGCTTGGCGTGAACGTTTGCGCCGCCGCGATCCCTTAAAAAAGGAGGCAGAAGAAAATGAACCTAGCAGTGCAGACTTCAGCGCTGACAAAAAAATATGAGGAAAAAACAGTAGTTGACAATCTCAACCTGCAAGTAGAGGTGGGAAGCGTTTTTGTCCTTCTGGGAACGAATGGTGCCGGGAAAAGCACAGTTCTAAGAATGCTTGCCGGGCTTAAGAGACCAACTTCAGGCAGTGGGCGCTGCCTGGGTCTGGATATTACCTCTCCAAGCGTAGAGTTCCGCGAAAAGATCTCTTACATGGGGGAAGAACCAAGTTTCTATAATTATCTTCATGTCGGCAGCTTGGTTTCCTTATGCCGTGGATTTTATCGCCGCTGGGACGATAGGCTTGTGGAACGTTATCTGGAGGAGTTCTCAATCGATCCTGGGGTAAAGGTGGGGGAACTCTCCCAGGGGATGAAGAACCAGCTGGCCCTAATCTTGGCAATGGCTCCTCGCCCGGAGCTGTTGATCCTGGATGAACCGACGACCGGATTTGACCCGGTTAAACGACGTCTTTCCTATAATGCCCTTTTGGAGGAGTTTGTCGCCGAGGGGAAGACGGTGCTCTTGGCCTCCCATCAGGTTCAAGACGTGGAGCGGATTGCTGATCAGGTGGGTTTTCTACGCGAGGGAAGTTTGGTCTTTACCTGTGACATGGAAGAGCTGCGGGCGAAAGAAAAAGAGATCCGTGTTGTCTTTCAGAAAGAACCGCCGCGCACACTCTTCCAAAGGCCAGGGGTGGAGAAAGTGGAGAAGGATGGGGCGGCTTACCGGGTTTTTATCTCTGATCATCTGGAGGAGATCTGGGAAGAATGCGCTTCTCTGCCCCATTATACACTGGAGGTTACCAGCCTTGACCTGGAGGAAGTTTTTCTACGCCACATGGGGGGTGAGGGCCAATGATCAGCTCTGCCTTATTTAAAAAAGAGCTGCGAGAAAACAGGTGGAAGTTCTGGATTTGTTTTATTGTCCTTGGACTTACAGCGGCTGCAATAGCTTTGCTTTATGATTTTATTAATAATCTTTTAAGGAGTATTGATCTATCTCCCTTTATCGCTCCGTCAGAGATTGATTTCTACTTCAGCAGTTATGACCGCTATCTCTGGAGTCAGTGGACGGCAAAGAATCTCACCCAGTTGTCTACGCTCACCGCGATAATTCTCGCTGCGGGAGCGATTGCCGGTGAAGTAACGAACAGAACAGTGTCATTTTTATTGAGCAGGCCTCTCACGCGCTTAAGTATCTATGCTACGAAGTCAGCAGCCGGGACCTTTTATCTCTTTTGTTGTGTAATCGGTTCAACAGCTATCTTAATCCTCATTTCTCTTTTAAAAGGCTTTACCTTTGATGTCGGGGGGATGTTTGTCGCTTCCCTGCTTACATTTAGCGGGGCAGTGGTAATCTATCTCGGCAGTTTAATCTTTTCACTTTTAGCTGCTGATCCGGTGAAGGCGGGCCTGTTTGCCGCTCTATTTTGGCTTGCTGCTTCTCTCCCCGGTTACTTTTACCGCACTTATCAACTATCTATATTCTATCAGATGAAAGCGGTCAGCTACTGGCTGCACGGACAGAGCCCTCCTCTCCCTTTGCTTGTGATGGCTGCCGCCGGAGCGTTATTTTTCTCGATTGGTGCTTATCTCTGGAATCGGTATGAACTTTAAAATAGTATATAGTATAAAGAAGTAAAGGAGGTTTTTAAAAAATGCTCTTGACAACGACAGGCTTGGCCAATGTGGAATTCGAGGTTTTGGGGCTCGTTACAGGAAGCAAAGTGAAAGCAACTCATCTAGGCCGAGATATCCTTGCCATGTTAAAAAACTTGGTTGGCGGTGAAGTAAAAGAGTATTCTGAGCTGCTGAAGAGCGTACGCAGCGAAGCGATAAAGGAAATGGTTGAGGAAGCAAAAAAGATGGGCGCGAACGGGATTATCGGCATCAGGTTTGCCTCTACCCAGGTTGCAAGCGGCATGGCTGAGATTATTGTCTACGGCACTGCGGTCAAAATTTAGCCTGTAGCTCGCATTTCCACTGTCAGGTATAGGAGAAATAAATGAAAAAACATCTTCGCTTCATACTAAAAGGTTTAATTATTTTCATCGCAGTCTTTTTAGCAGTCTGGAAGATCAGCAGCTCTAAGTCGTTTCAGTTTTTCGGCGGGATTACGCACAGAGTGGATACGGATGAAAGAGTTGTCGCTTTAACCTTTGATGACGGGCCTACGGAGAAAACGGAGGAAATTTTGGCTCTGCTGGAAAGATTAGAGGTAAAAGGAACATTTTTTTTAACCGGAAGAGAATTAGAAAGGAACATGGAGGAAGCTAAAAAAATAGTGTCAGCGGGGCATGAGCTGGGCAATCATACCTTTGCGCATAAAAGGATGGTCTTTAGAACCCCTTCATTTATGAGACGGGAGATCGACTTAACTGACGCCTTGATCAGAGAAGCAGGTTATGAGGGAGAGATACATTTCAGGCCTCCGTATGCAAAAAAGTTATTTTTGCTGCCCTATATTTTAAAGAAAAAAAACAAAAAGACGATTATGTGGGATCTGGAGCCGGATTCTGATCTCTCTGTAAGTGCAGAGGAAATCGTCAACGATGTGGTCGAAAATGTATCAAAGCGCTAAGGGCGGAAGGCTATGCATTTAAGACGGTTTCCGAGCTGTTGGATTACTAGGGGAACTATTGCTGCTACTCAATCGTCTATAAGGAAAAAGGAGGGGGTAGTCATGCGCAGGATCAGTTTTATAATCGCTTGTATGCTGGTGATTTTTGTGCTCTTCGTCGGCTGCGGTACTGAAGAAAGAAGTGAAGGCAGCTCTTTTACAGCAATTGTGCTCGAAAATAACGAGTCTTCTTTGCTGGTGGAACCTGTAGAGGGTTCCCAGGAGTTGAGATCCGCTGACAGAATAACAGTATCCCTTAAAGATGCAGAAATATTAAATTCCGAAAATGAAGAGATTACCGCTGATGAGCTTGAACCTGGGAAGCAGGTGGAGATCGCTTACAGCGGCGGGATTGCGGAAAGCTATCCGGCACAGATTCAAGGGTGCTACAGGGTTAAACTACTGGATTAAAAAAGGGACATAATGTCCCTTTTTTAATGTACGGGTACTTCAGGCTGTTCAGCGATATCGCCCTTTTCGTTCCAGTGAGCAATATTCATCTCCTGGTAGTAGCTTTCCTGTTCGTCTGCTGCAACGCCGCCGTAAGCAATATGCAGCGCACGCGCTAACCAGGGGTCGAGAGAGCATAGGTCATCGCTGCTCAGCTCCCGGACAG
This sequence comes from Bacillota bacterium, assembly GCA_012512705.1. Taxonomy (GTDB): domain Bacteria; phylum Bacillota; class Dethiobacteria; order DTU022; family JAAZDR01; genus JAAZDR01. The sequence goes on along the minus strand of JAAZDR010000131.1, from coordinate 12,463 downwards.
AACTCTTCCCCAGAGCATACATCACCGCAGCCATCTCTTCGGTGGCCAGGCGCAGGAAATTTTCAAGGGCGGTGGCTCCCAGTTCAATATCGAACCTGTCTTTAAAACGCCCTGTATGCAGAACAAACTGTGTTGGCGGCTCTTCAGGGATTAGTTTCGTCATCTGTGGAGCAACCATCGCCATCAACGCCGCTGTCCCGATGTAGACGGCATCAGCTCCTAAAGCTAGAGCTTTAAGGAAATGTCCGGGGGTAAAAAGACCGCCGCCAGCGAGCAAGCTGGTGCGTTTTTGTTCGTCATACCTGTCAAGAAAACGGCGCGCCCGCGCGATGGCATAAATAGTTGGCAGGCCGAGATCGTCCTCTAGTGTGGGTGAGGCAGCATGTGTTGCCGCCTCAGCGCCATCTACAGTAACAAAGTCTACCCCTGCCTGCAGGGCGATCGCCAGTTCATGCTCTAAAAAATGGGAAGCAGCGATCTTAACACCGACCGGAACGTCGGTTTCGCTTTTCAGTTTTTCAACCTCTTTCATAAAGTCTCCAGGACTGTTTACGCCAGGAAGGCGGCTATGAAGCACAGCATCTTCATTTTTCTTAAGATTAAACACTTCCCGCATCTCTTCGTCTATAAATTTAGCCTGCGTTTTTTGCGGCGAAGCGCCTTGTGCTCCCTGGCCCAGCTGGATCTCTACCGCATCAAGCTGCTGGTATTTCTCCGGGGAATTGAGATAGCCTCCGCGGTTATACTGCCCGATCAGTTTATCCGCCGCTTCCCTCTCTTCGCGGAGAAGGCCTGCTTCTCCTGTATTGGTGGCTGTACCCATCCTGCTCGCTGCTCGAGCAAGGGCAATTTTTACATTTTTGCTCAGCGCGCTGCCGTAAGACATCCCTGTTATATAGATAGGGATTTTTAGAGTGAGCGGTTTAGCAGCTGCCGGCCCGATCGTTACTTTAAAATCAATATTTGTGCTATCCTCTACCGGCATTCTGTGGAGATGAACAGGGTTGAGAAGCAGCATATTCCAGGGTGAAAGCGGCCGGTTTGTCCCTAAAGGGCGTTCTACGGTCTCGCCCTGGATAGCACGCATCCAAAGCTCCATGGTATCGAAGAAGGAGATCCTTTTCATAACGGAGAGGATCATTAGATTGTTGTCCGTATATTTATCTTTAATCATTTTATACATCAGATCATCGTAAGCCTCATCCATCGCTCCACCGATCATCTTGCGCATCCAGTCCCAGAACATGTTAGATTTCCCCCTTTAGTAATAAAAAATTTAAGTTTTGAAGCCCAGTTTTATTTTGTTCAGCATCCGGGCATTTATACATTGGAGCGATTAGGGAGACCGTTCTACTGCCTGGATAAATGCATCATGGAATCCGCGCCGCTTCGCTTTTTGGAGCTTTTTTTCCGCGTTTTGGCGGTGGCGAAAAGCGCCGATCTGCACGGTGTAAAATACATCTTGTATCTTGTGATCACGGGAAGCATTTTTTCCCTCTTCCGAAATTTCCAGCGCCTCAACGAGTCCGCAAACAATACTGTTTGCCAGTAGGGGCGGGAAACCTTTTGTTTGCCAGAGCTTTGCTTCACGAGGGTGATCAAGAAATAGGTTTTCGAGCAGCAGGGCCGGCATCTTTGTTTTACGCAGGACATAAAAGTTGGCACGCTTCTTTCCCCGGTCGCGAATTTTATGTTTGGCCAGCCCGGCCATAATCTGACGGTGCAGGCAGGACTGATAAGCTGAAGCTTGCGATTGCGCTGAACATGAAGTGTGGATAAACGATTCAAACCCTTCTCCGGCTCCGGCATTGACGTGCAGGGAGAGGAAAAAGTCTGCTCCGCTGCGGTTGGCAATCTTGACGCGCTCGGCAAGCCCTAAAGTTGTATCTGCTTCGCGGGTGAGGATGATTTTTAGATCATAGGCGCTTAGTTTATCGGCAACAAGCTGTGCCAAGAGCAGGTTTAAATTTTTTTCTTTTAAGTTATTGCTAACAGCACCTGGGTCTTTGCCGCCGTGCCCAGGATCAATAACAAGCAGTTTCATTTTTTTATTCTCCTTTTACGATATAGTTTTTCACTGGATCATCTGTCTATTTCGCAGGATAAGTAAGAAGTTGGGAAATTACTTTTGCCAGTTCGCTAATGCTCACGGCAAGGTTTTCCAGCTTTCCCTCAATGCGCACCAGTAGGTAGATGCTGACTGCGATCGGAAATCCAACATTACCGATGAGAGGGACAAACTCCTCCATTTATCTCCACCTCCAGTAGTAATTTTTTGTTTTTTGCCCGCGGGCAATCTTATTGTTAGGCATTGTATATAGTCATGTAGGAGATGATATTTTATCATCTCCTACATAGAAGGAAGCCTGGTAGTTTTCTCTTTAGAAGGAAAGTATTGTTTCTACCTGGCGTGTTACGATGCGTGCTTCGCGCGCTGCCACAAGGTCGCCGCCGCTGGTTGCAAAGATGTTGCGGTCAATAATCATCTGCATTACGTTCTCCACTTCCTGTGGTTCAAGCTCTTCTTTCGGGTCAGGGATAGAAATTGTCGAGCTGCTCCCCTGCGCATTGGCAAAAATTAGCTGTAGGTTTTGGTTCATACACTATACCTCCTTTCTGAGGAGATCGGCCAGATCCCCTTAATACTGCTGTTTGTTGATTTTCCGTTTGTGTCTTATTCTTCTGTAAGTTCTACTTCATCAATGCGGCGGATGGCGTCAAGCTGGTTTTTCTGTAAATCGGCCAGTGCGCTGCCGACATCGTAAACATCTTCGTTTCCCGCTTCAGGCTTTACACCGGAGTAAGAACGGCTGCGTCTGATCGGCCTCCCTTCTCCGTCAAACCCGGTGATCAGGCGCAACTGCAGCCGGGAAGAAATGGTTTCTGCATTGATAGCCATTGTTATGTCTCTCCTTTCCGAATTTTTTTGTCCATGGACTGAGTTCATTGTAATCTCAAGGACTGAAAGAAGAAAATTACCAGGCATGATGAGAGGGAGGGTTGTTTGCGGTGTGTGGATATAGCGTTAACGGAATTTGGGCATTAAAAAAGTACTACCCATTGGGGGTAGTACTTTCAGGATAAAGCCTTTCAATATCTTTATGTTGCTTTTATTCCAAAACTTCTGGGTTTACAACATGCCGCGGGCGCCGTCCCTGCAGCACATCGATCAGGTTTTGTGCGGCGAGGAGGGCCATTCTTTTCTGTGTCCCCATTGTAGAGCCGCCGATATGGGGAGTAAGGACAATATTGTCTAGTTCTGTCAACCCCGGTGTAATCTCTGGTTCTTTTTCGTAAACATCGATTCCCGCTCCGGCGATCCGTTTTTCTTGAAGGGCTTGCAGGAGCGCTTTTTCGTCAACAACCGGTCCGCGGGAGGTATTGATTAAAAAGGCGCTTTTTTTCATCATCCGCAGCTCTTTTGCACTGATCAGGTGGCGTGTTTCCTCAGTGAGGGGGAGATGTAAGGTCACGTAGTCGCTCTTTTGCAGGAGCTCTTCTAAGGTGGCGTAGGAAGCATTAAGTTCCTTTTCTTCTTCTGCAGTTAGCTGCCGGCGCTGGTAGAAGAGGACCGGCATCACTAAGCCCTTAGCACGGCAGGCGACGCACTGCCCAAAGTGCCCCATACCGATAATGCCTAGGGTTTTCCCGACGAGATCCGCTCCGTTCAAGCTCCCCGGCGGTTTGGACTGCCCTTTTTTTTCACGCTTCACGTAGCGGTCCCCTTCAACAATTCGCCTTGCGACAGCTATTAACAAACCCCAGGTAAGATCGGCTTTTGTGTCAGCCACAGCGCTGGAAGTATTTGTCACAATAATTTTATGTTCTGTTGCCGCCTGCAAGTCGATATTGTTGACGCCGGCAGTAAAGCTGCTGATCACTTTTAAATTAGTTGCCTGGCTGATAAAATCACGGTCAACACGGTCATTAAAGGCACAGAGCAGCCCTTGAACATCTTTGGCAGCTTGAAGCAGCTCTGCAGAGGTTAAAGGGGTGCCTTTCTTGTCATTCAGGTGTACCGTGCAGTGCTCTTGAAGTAACTGCAGGGCCTCTTTGGAGATTCTAGCAGAAACAAAGACCACAGGTTTCATAATTGATGTCACCTCATACATTTTTATAGCATTCTTAGCTATATTAGTTTCGTCAGCAATTTTCATTATTCCTTGTTTTTTTGTTCTGCTCTTGGTTGCTTTCAAAAGATTCTTTGTTTACACTGAATTGTTAAGGGTAAAGGAATTTTTTTGCTTAAAAAGGGCATTTATACTGTACATAAGCTTGGGATAAAAAGAAGGTGCGGCATTATGGTGCAGACAATTTATAAAGGAATGGGATTATTAGAGGTGCTGCCAGATTTGGCAGCTGTCGAAGAAAGGCTGAAGCGGGAGGCTTCTTCACCTGTAGGGCTAATGCAGCGGCAGGCGCAGTATATTCTTTTGGGCCGCGGTAAAAGGCTGCGTCCCCTTTTGATTTTACTTGCAGCTTCCTTTTATAGGGCAGACCGGGAAGCTGTTCTCGATGCAGCAGTAGCAGTCGAACTAATTCATACTGCTTCTTTAGTGCATGATGATGTTATTGATGAAGCGGGTAGGAGGCGCGGGAAAAAGTCCCTTAACAGCTGCTGGGGAAACCATATGGCGGTCCTGGTCGGTGATTTCCTCTTTGCGCGTGCGTTCCGTATCTTGAGTAAATACGCACATCTGGGGTTACTGGAAAAAATGACTGATGTGATCGGGACCATGTGTGAAGGGGAACTGGAGCAGGCTGATTCTGCCTTTGATTTGGAGAAGACTGAGGAAGATTACTTAGAACAGATATATAAGAAAACAGGCTGTCTGTTGCGCGCCTGCTGTGAAATCGGGGCCAAACTAAGTGCAATGCCGGAGGGGGAAATAGAGCTGCTTAAGGAATATGGGCTGCAGCTTGGCTATGCTTTTCAGATCGTCGATGATATTGCGGACTATATTTCCAAACCAGATGAGATCGGTAAACCTGTTGGTCTTGATCTCAGCCGTGGCATTATTACACTGCCCCTGCTTTATATTTTGGGTGATGATAAATACGGCGCACTTTTGAAGAGGATGCTTAGCGTGGCTGAAGACCGCAGGCTTTCTTCAGCAGCCCTAGACAAGGTGCGGCAGATGGTAGAGGAAGGAGGAGGGGTAGAATATGCTCTCGCATGCGCTCAGAGGCGTGTAGAGGAGGCAAAAAAAACCCTTGCCGCTTTTGCTGATTGTGAAGAAAAGAGGCTTTTGATAAAAATTGCTGATTCAGTAGTGGAGCGCATCAGTAAGCCCTGATCCTTTTTAGCTGTCCGAATTAAGAAGGGTAAAAATCTCCGCTTCTTTCTTCTCGTTAAGCAGGGTTTCCACATCATCGTACGCTTTGGCTTCCTCTAAAAAGATATTTGTCAGAAAGGGGTCAAACTGTTTGCCGCTGTTTTGCTTAAGCACCTCAATTGCTTCTTCTAGGGTGCAGCCCATACGGTAAGGCCGATCTGTAGTCAAGGCATCAAAGGCGTCTGCTATGGCAAGTATACGTGCGCCCAGCGGGATATCCTCTCCAGCCAGGCCGTGGGGGTAACCCTGCCCGTTATAGTGTTCATGGTGATGGAGGATGTAGGAGGTGACTGATCTAAGCTCCAATATAGGCGCAATGATCTTTGTTCCCCAGACAGGATGCATCTGAATCGTCTTCATTTCCTCTTCAGTCAGGATGCCGGGTTTATTCAGGATTTTACGGTCAATTTCAATCTTGCCGATATCATGCAAGAACGCCCCATACTGGATCAGGAGGACCTCCCGGGAAGGAAGATTGAGCCCTTTGGCTATCATGGTGCTGTAGATGAGCACCCGTTCAGAGTGGCCGTAGGTATATTGGTCTTTGATATTAATAATTGTCAACAGCGTCCGGATCGTTTCGATAAGATTTTTTTCTGACTCATTTAGCCTCTCTTTAAGCTGGTCAAGGACGGAGTAGAAGATTTCTACCTTACTGTGCTTGTTGATCTTTGCTTTATAAAGGGCATTATCAACCTTTTGGAGAAGATCGTTTTTATTCTTTGCCTGAAGGGGATAGATAGCCAGACCGAGAGAGGCTGTGGGTTTAAAATCAAGTTCTGCTCCCAAGACATTGAAGGTGTGGGCATTGATGCTTTTACGAATTTTTTGGGCGGTGCGGTAAAGTTCTTTAGGGGAGGTGTTTTCCATAATTACCGCGAATTCATCGCCCCCGTAACGAAAGGCGTAGTCGGTCGCCGGAATTATTTTATGCAGGATAATGGCCACATCCTGGAGATACTTGTCCCCTGCTTGATAACCGAAAACATCGTTATAGTAATTGAAATGATCAAGGTCAAGCATAATGAGGCCGATTTTTTTATGACTTTTGTGCTCTTGAATTTTTTTCTCCAGTACCTGATGGAAATAGCGGTGACTGTAGAGCCCTGTCAGCGCGTCGCGATTTGCCTGTTCTGTTAAGCGCGAGCGTATAGTACGTTCAGTCCCGGAAATAGTACCGATAAGCCAGCTGGTCATAAAAAACATGCTTACCGTAATGAAATCCGCTTCCAGGTAAGCGTTCGGAGAGGCAAGGATGTTAGCTTCCCGAAGGTGTAACAGCAAAAGGCATGCGGAAGCGATTGTTGAAACAGCCACACCCCAGAGGGTGCCAAATTTTAGTGTATAAAGCAGGATAACCGGCAGAAATAGGATTTTGAAAGGGCTGATCGGGCCCCCGGTAAGGATGACAACAAAAACGATAAAGAGCGTATTGAAGAGAAGGCCAAGATAATTAATCAGCGTCGGGGTTGTTTCCTCCAGCGGGAAAAAAAGGAGGCGGATTTTTTCAAAAACTACAATAAATAGAAATAAGGCCAGCGGAGGGATTCCCAGCCAAGGGAAAGTAAACTCAAAAGAAAAAGAGGTAAAAAGAGCGACAGCAACGAGAATGATCGTTACCGTGCGGATTATAGGTGAAATCTCTTCAATTTTTTGCAGGCGTTCCAGTTCGAACTTCTTCAAAATTATCGTCACCTCTTTGTAGTTGTGAAAAAGGTTGGTTTTTAAAACCAACCTTTTTCACAGTGTCTAATTGCGTGACTATTCGCGCAGTGCTTCCGGCAGATCAGGCTCGTAAAAATGCACTATACAGGCGTTCGCTGCATTGGTCTGAGCGACTAATGTGAGAACAAAAGCGAGAACTCCCAATGCTTTGTAAAGAATGTTTTTCACCTATAGTCACCTCCTTTGATTTTTGCTGATAGGCTGATTAGCAAAGCGTCAAATTTAGCAATCAAACTGATACCTGCCGGCAGTAGAGTTAGCGACTGCCAGAGAGCTCCGGTAGCGAGCGCAAGAGCATATCCGCTCTGTTGCCTTAAGGTCAGCAAAATAACAGCCCCGGAGATTAAAACGGCAGTGATTAGGGAGCGCAGGCGCAGGCGTTTTATCTTCTGCTCGGGGAGGGGCTTGTTTGCCGTAAGCACTGGAGCACGCAGCAGGACAATAAAAATGCACAGCAGCAGCGCAGCTCCAAGATAAAGTAGACGCAGCTGATATGGGGCTTCAGAGAGTTGGACTGTGAGATGCCCGAGCAGGGGAAAAACAATCGCTCCGAGAAGGTTGCAGCGACCTGGAGAGGTGCAGTGCCCGCCACCAGAGGAGATGCGTAAAAAACCGTTTCCAAGGGTGACGGCTAATGTTGGCAAAAAAACGCCCAGGATCGACGCCATCAAGGCAATAACCACTATTCCGCTTACAGTGGAAAGCAGCACGGTTAACCCGTAAGCGAGGATCTCCTCCCCGGATCTGTCCTGGTTAAGTATTTTGGCCAGTTTTTTTGCCGTGCTCGCTGAAAAATTATTGATCGAGGGCATGGTCCTTGTTTTCCTTTCTGAGCAGTAACAGGTAGCCGCCAAACGCGACGAGCAGCAGCAAGAAAAGTGAGGGGAGTCCGAAGGCAAAGATTATTAGGTCGCCGGCATCTTTTAAGTTTTCAAGTGAGATGTTGAACAGGTAGCTGAGCAGGGGCACTGTTAGCCATTCAAAAATTGTTAAGCATATTATTGCTCCTAGGGCACCTGCAGAATTACGCAGCAAGTTATTGATTTTGAAGCTGTAATTAAGCATTAAAATTAATATAATTAAAAAAATGGGCAGATGAACGCCGAATTTAAAAGGTAGAATACGGATAAGAAAGATAATAATTCCCGCAATTGTGCCAGTTAAAAAAATAGCCTTTAAAGGGGCAGGCTTTTTTATTAATACAAGGGCGAGGCAGACTGTGCCAATTGCTTCCGGTATTGCACGGATAAGTAGAAACAAATTGTTATCGTAGGTCATTTTTTGCATCCTTTCTTAAATTTTTTACAACTTAGATTTTTGATAAACACTAGCCATATTTTAGAAATATAACATGAATATGGTATTTACTATGCCTTTCTATTTAGACATTAACTCTCAATTTCCTGCAAAAAGTATTTTTTTATTATATCATTTCTTGACGCCGTAGCAGGCGGCAGAGGCGGTAGAGCAGCCAGGTGTCATTGCCGGAAAAACTTATTAATTCAGCAGCCAGCTGTTCAAGACCCTGCTGTTCGACTTTCGGATCAGAAAGGTAGAGGGCTAAAAGCCCTTTTACAATCATTAGGTGGAAATGAGGGTGCGGCAGTGATGCTGCACCTGCTAATGACTGCTGTAGGAAATACCTTAAGCGGCTAGCACACTGCTTAAGATGCGGATAAAAACTGACGAAGTTCAAGTCCCCAGTGCGGCGATCCTCTTCCTGATCGATTAGGTAGTCGAGGAGTATATGCAGGCCGCAGATCCAGGGGAAATAAACACTGATATGCTTTTCAACACTATAGGAAGAGGTTTCTCCGGCAGCAGCGAGGGCAAAGAGCATAAATATTCCCAGGGTTGAGCCGCTAGCTGCGGCAAACTCCCACCAGGCCAAGGTTTGCTGATTTTGGCCGTTGGTGCGGAACCATTTTATAAGTAGTTTTTTTCGTTTAAGGGGTGTAATATGTTTATAGACCTGCAGGTCCACATAAAGCTGGGCGAGAGTGGATATTTTTTTGACTAATTGGGAATAGGAGGGGAGGGAGGTTAAATTCCTGCGGCAGCACTGAACAAGGGCTGCCAGGTAACCGCCATCATGCTCATAGGGGAAGCTGCTATAATAAGAGCTTGTCGGGCGCTGCGGATCAAGGGCGTCGAGGAAGGCATTGTGCAGTTGGCGGAAAGCATCGCCGTCTTGACAACCAGCGCGGTCGCAGAGGTTGTCAAGGTAATCGCTAATTGTCTGTAGGGCAACGATCGGCGGGATCAGGTTTATTTTCTTTTTGTACACAGTCTGGTAGAGGGAAAATACAGCTCCTCCTTGGGCATGAAAGCGTTTTTTTTCGATGCTGGCTAGGGCGAGTTCCTGCAGCAATTCCTGCGGGCAGTGATCGAGTTTTTTTCGCCAATGGTGCAGCTCTTTTTCAACCGCTGGCAGGACAAATTTAATCATTTTTAGTGTAAGGGGAAGGCGTAACAAGGAGTCGATCATGTTCCGGTCACCTTTTATCTGCGTCCTCGCTGGTGAAATAAAAATTTAACCCCGCTGATAACGGGGTTAAATCCTGTCTTACTGCTTCAATGCTGTCCGCCGGCTTCTTCTTGGCCTGGGCTGGTTCAGCTTTAAGGTAGCGGTGGAAAAACCATTCTCCGGCACCGATCGCAAGGGCTGTGACAGCTACCGTAACCGGGGAGAGCTCTTGAATAATAAAGAAATTAGCGATCCAGAGGATAAGCACGGCCATTAGTGCATCCCCGCCTGCAGCAGCATAGTTGCCGTATTTCGGAAGGATGAAAAGGTCACCCGTGACATATAGGACTCCTGTGATGATTAAGGCGATAATTAATGCTGAGCTAAAAGGGAGAGCAGGAGTTTGAATCAGGCTCAGGAAAATGACACTCAGCGCGCCAATCATAATAAATTTGATCAGTAAATTTTGCATATGGTTCAATTTTTTCACCTCTTTTATTTAAAATAGTAATTAGTATTAAGATGCATGCATTTATTTATTTTATTCATTCGTGAGATTGTTTTTTTTTCTACTTTACTGTTTTGCAAAAGCAGATAATAAATGTTAAACTCGGAGTAGAGGTGAAAATTGGCATTCATATTCTGGCAAAAAAATTATAAGTTTTATAAAGTAATTGAAGTAACTTCCGTAAAAGGAGGGAAAGAGGTTGATTGAATTAGAAGTGAAAATAGTCGGTGCTGATGAAAGCCATAATTTTGTTGTCCTGTTAGGAGAAAAAGGAGGCAAAAAGGTGCTTCCGATCCGGGTTGGCTATTTTGAGGCGCAGGCGATAGCTTTGCCGCTGCAGGGAGAAACCCCGCCGCGCCCTTTGACCCATGATCTGTTGCTGAAATGTGCTGAAGAGACGGGAACTGTGATCGATAAGATCGTCATCACTGAAATTACGCAGGAAGGTACTTACATTGCGGAGATTTATATGACCCATGACCAACAGACAAAGATTATTGATGCAAGGCCCAGTGATGCTATCGCCCTCGCACTCAGATGCGGTGCCAAAATTTATATGCGTCCACAGCTAATTGAGTTTACGGAAGACATGGAAAATATATTCCCTGATTGTAAGGGAGAGGATTTAAATTAATTAATTTCTGCAGGCTGAGAGGCCCTGATCTCATTTAGAGGTCAGGGCCTCTTGTTATTCCAGGGAAAATAACAGCGTAGAATATCAGCTAAAACCAAAATCAAGCCGGGCAAGCTCCCGCTCCTTGTGGAAGAATTGGCCCAGGAAGCTGATGTTTTGTATAACATTATTAATTAAAAGTTATCATTGTCGGCCGCGCCATTAATCCTGCACATCAGAGTCCCGATGTCCCTGCCAACCTCGCCCTTAAACATGAAATTGTCGAAGAACTAGTGCTCGCTTTGAAAGAGAAAGAAAAGGAAGTAAAGGTTGAGTACTATTAAAAAAACCTTCAAAACCTTCTCCAGGTTACTAAGTGCTTCTTGAAGGAAACAGTCATATATGTTATAACTTGAAATAATATATATGCTAGTATAATTAATAAGAGTAACCGGTGGAGGTCAAAATAAAATGAATATTGGTCCCCGGGTATGGAAGACTGGGTTAGCGGTAGCGATAACATTATGGGTTTGCGATTATTTTTCCCTCGATCAGGCATTTCTTGCGGTTGTGGCGGCGATCATCTCCCTGCAGCCAACAATAAGTGACTCCTTTAAAAAGGGCTGGCAGAGAATAGTGGCCACGATTATTGGAATCCTCGTAGGCATAGTCTTGCTGTTCATTGTTGGCAGTTCCCCTTTATCAATTGGTCTGGGGGTAATTATCACTATTCTCATTTGTGTGCGCTATAAGCTTAATGATTCTTTAGTTCTGGCCAGTATAACCGTAGTAATCATTATGTACGGTTATAATGATGATATGTTCACCTTTTTCTTACAGCGTACAGCACTGCCATTTTTAGGGGTTTTTGTAGCGATCATTATCAACTATTTCTTTTCGCCGCCTAAACCGCTGCAAAATGTTAGCGAAGGGTTAAGTAAACTTAATGAAGGTATCGAAATTCTGTTTATGAAGGTAACCCGCGGTTTTTTTATCGGCAGCAGCTATGATACAGAGCAGGCGGAAAAGCTGATCAAAGACCTTTATCTAGACCATGAAGAGACCAAGCAGTGCTTGGAGATGCTCAAAAACGAATATGGTCAGCGCAGATACCTTGACGGCGGATCCAAGGATATTAAGAAACTTGATCGATTACTTGATATTTTGTGGCTTGTTGCGCAAAGATTGTTCGATATTCATAAGCTTACGGCTGATAGGAAAGAAAGATTAAAGGAGGATGAGGCTAAGAGCAGTGAGTATAATGGTCTGTTTGTATCTGTAGAGGAACTGCTCTACTTGATCGTCAGTTTGCAGAAAAACCTTCTTGAACAGACTTTAAACCCTGCTGAACAGCTAAGGGAAATCATTGAGCAGCAAGCGGACGAGATTAAGGAACTGCGGGAAAAGATGCGCGACAGGATCATAGCCTGGCAGGAAAAACACCAGGGGCTAAGCAATATCAACTCCTTAATTGAGTTCTCAACACTCATCTATGATCTGAATAAAATCTGCGACTACCTGTTCCGCTTTAAAGAAAAATACTACGCGGATTACGCGGATATGGATAAAAAATAGCCGGATACTTTTGAGAGAAGTAAAATGCGTGACAGGTTTACAAAAGGCTTAACCGCAGGAATAATAGCTGGGATAGTTCCTCTCGTTGTAAATTTTGGTGCTAAACTGTTAAACTTAACTACTTTAGTGTGGGCAGATTTCATGGGACTTTTTGTGCTTGGCAAGCAACCCGAAGGCGCAGCAGAACTGATTTTCAGTATAGTATTGCAATTCTTTCTATTAGGGTTAATGGGCGTTTT
>JAAZDR010000012.1 GCA_012512705.1 Bacillota bacterium | reverse complement strand
GGCATAAGTGGTGCCACCTTTTCTGGTGGGGAGCCTTTTCTACAAGCTAAACCCCTCGCTCTGCTCGGAGAAAGAATTAAAAGAAAGAACCTTAATTTATTAACCTATACCGGCTATACTTTTGAACGGCTTTACCGCGAAAGGGAACAGAGAGAAGATTGGGCTGCTCTTCTTGCAGTAAGCGATTTTTTAATCGATGGACCGTTTATTGAGGAGCGGAAAGACCTGGGTTTGCCTTACCGCGGTTCGCGTAATCAGCGCTTCATTGATCTCTCTGCCTCTCTTAAAGAAGGTAAAGCCATCCCTTTCAAAATGGAAGGAGAATGTTAAGATGGTTGCAGGCGGTCTGGTTTACCGCGAGGCGATGGGAATTGGTTATCTGGAAGCGCCATTGCTCGCGGAAACCGGTTTAGTAAGCCATGGCTTTTCCACTCGCCATGGCGGAGTTAGCAGTGAACCTTTCCATACGCTTAATCTTGGGTTCCATTGCTCAGATAGCGAGGAAAACGTATACGAGAATCGGAGAAGATTTTTTAGCCTTTGGGGAAAGGACGCGAGCGATATTGTTTGTGGGAATCAGGTTCATGGGGCAAAAATTGTTGAGGTTCAAGAGATTGATCGAGGACGGGGGGCTTCGCCAGGGACAGCCTTGCCTGGAGTTGATGGGTTGTATACGCGTACTTCCGGGTTAACAATAGCAGCTTTTAGTGCGGACTGTCTGTTGGTTTTTATTCTAGATCCCATACAAAGGGCCGTCGCTATCATTCATGCTGGGTGGAGGGGAACACTTCTCGGGATAACTGCAAAAGCAGTAAACCTACTTTCACAGGCTTATGGTGGCTCCGCTTCGGATTTGTTAGTAGCCCTAAGCCCAGCAATAAGCCGTTGCTGTTTCGAAGTAGATCAGAGGCTTGTGGCAAAGTTTCAGGCTGCTGGTTATCGAGGACTTCCTTTGGTGCCTACGGCGAATGGGGGGCGATATTACCTGGATCTTCATGAGCTCAACCGTCGGCAGCTAGTGGAACAGGGAGTGTGCGCGGATAGGATCGCCTCTGATTCCTGGTGTACCTACTGCGGTGAACATTTCTTCTCTTACCGTAGAGACAACGGTAAAACAGGGCGGATGGCTGGCTTTATATCTTTAAACAGTACAGGGTGATGAAGAGATGAATAGAGGGAAAAGGGCCTTTCGTGTTTTAAAAACCGATGATCGCGAAAAAAAGGATCGTTTACAGAAGCAAAAGAAAAGAGTCTTATACATTACTATAGGTATTTTAACTGCAATAATAGCATTGCACATGTCGATCAGCTGGCTATATGCACGTGTGGTAAATGCACGGATCAAAACTATCGTTGTCGATCAAATAGAAAGCCCTCAAGTCATAGATGTGGAAGGGATCGTCACTCGACAAGAGCAGGTTATTTTCGCTACTACTTCTGGGTATTTCAAACCTGTGGCCGAGAAAGGTCGGCGTGTTCCTGTAGGAGGGGAGTTAGTGCGTATAATTAAATCTCCGCCTCCCGAAGCGGATACTAAACCAGAGGGTAAATTGGCCGAAGAAGAACTGGAAGAAAAAGATTTTAGGACAAGTGTTGCCGAGTGGCTGGCTGCTACGTTTAGATTCCATAGAAATGAGGAGCCTATTGAGGAAGAGAATGCAGAAACAGATATTAATCTTAGCAGTGGAGGAAGACGCATCTGGGATGCAGAAGAGTGGGAAAGCATAACCGCTCCTGTAGCAGGTCTGGTTAGCTATAATATTGATGGGATGGAAAATCTAGCAGCAGCTGGTTTTAAATATTACACAGCCGAAGAATATCAAGAGAGTTGTCAGGAACCTAAGGCCCTTGATGAGGGGTGTTTTGTTCAACAAGGCGATCCTTTAGTAAAAATTATTGATAATTTTCGCTGGTGTTACAGTATCGTTTTAGAGAGAGATAAAGGAGAACTTTTAGCTTCCCGTAATGAGGTAAAGATCAAGTTTCCCTCTAGCGAAAAAACAGTGGATGCAAAACTTGTTGATCTGCAGATTGAAGGGAAAAACTATAATCTAACTTATGAGATAGAGCAGGATCTGCCCCTTGCCTTTGAGGAAAGATGGTTGGCAGCCGAGATTATTTATAAAAACGTACAGGGGGTAGTGCTGCCGCGACAAGCGTTAGTGAAGCAAGATGGGAAAGAGGGTATTTTTACAATTCAAGGTAATGTAGTTGTTTTTGAAGAGGTGGAGATTGTTAAAGATTTTGTTGATAAGGAAGAAGTTATGGTCAAGGAGCTTCCTTTGCGAACGATCGTGATTGCCGAACCAAGTCAAGTAAAAGAGGGACAGCGCCTAGATTAGAAAGAGGAATTTTCTAAAATAAAGAGATTACCATAAAGCGAGGGATAAGCTGTGGTAGATTTAAAAATACGAAGGGTTCGGGCCGAAATTGAAGAAGCAGCAAAAAAAAGTGGACGCAGGGGGAAAGAAATTACTCTTGTAGCGGTAACAAAATCTGTGCCGACGGAAAGAATCACTTCTGCTTACGAGGCAGGCCTAAAAAACTTTGGTGAAAACCGTGTCCAGGAGGCGCTTCCTAAAATTAAAGTTCTTTCACCGGATATCCGTTGGCATTTTATCGGACATCTGCAAACTAATAAAGTGGAATTTGTAGTTTCCAATTTTTGCCTTATCCATTCCCTTGATCGGCTAAAGCTTGCGCAAAGCCTAAATGGACAAGGGGAAAAAGAACAGATTGTAGTTCACACTCTCGTACAGGTTAATGTTGCCCGGGAGCAAAGTAAGTTTGGACTGGAGCCGCAAGAGTTAGGGGATTTTTTAATAGCTGTACGCGAGTATCCTTTTGTAAGGGTGCAGGGTCTGATGACTATCGCCCCATATACAACGGATCCTGAAGAAGTTAGGCCAGTATTTCGTCAACTTTACCATTTATTTAACACAATTAAAATCCCGGGGGTAGAGATGAGATACCTCTCTATGGGTATGAGTAATGACTTTAGAGTTGCTATAGAAGAAGGGGCGAACATCGTGCGCATTGGTTCGGCTCTTTTTGGAAAACGGAATTGATCTATAAAGGAGGAAAAGAGATGTCGCCGCGTATTTGGGAGCGTTTGCTGTTGTCTCTTGGTTTGCTTGAAGAGGAAGAAGGGCATTACAAGGAAGATGATGATAAAGAGTTAAAAGCCTTTTCGCCGAAAAAGAAGAATGTTGTTAGCCTGCATGCTATGAATAAATTTAAAGTTGTTGTTTTAAAACCTGCCGACTATGCTGCAGTAGAGGAAGCAGCGTCTCACCTAAAAGAACGTTGCCCTGTGGTCGTAAATCTAGAGGAGACTGATCTGGAAAATGCTAGGAGAATCATTGATTTTTTAAGCGGTACTATCTTTGCTTTAAATGGCAGTCTTCGCAAAATTGGCGCTAAAGTTTTTATCTTCTTGCCGCCGAATATTGAACTTGACGGTGATCTACAGGACGAACTGGCCGAATATGGCTTTTTCTTAGAAGACCAGAAGAATTGAGGTGATCTAAATTTTTTTTCGTTTAATTATTTCCATCCTCTTTGATATTCTTTATTTTTTAATTTTAGCACGTATAATATTGAGCTTTATCCCTGTAATTCACTTACACGGCTCTCCTATGGGCCGGTTTGTCCATTTTATTTATTGGCTTACCGAGCCCTTGCTCAAGCCTTTCCGCAACCTTATCCCCCCATTGCAGGTTGGTGCAGGAGCATATCTTGACCTTTCCCCGTTAATTTTTATGCTCGTTTTGGGATTATTACGCCGCTATATTTTGTTTTTCTAAGGGGGGCTGTTTTTGTGGCAGTAATCGGTCTTATCCTTGCCATGGGCATGATTATTTTTTTGATCCGCAAAGGTGTTTCATTAGGTCTGGTGATGTTTATCGGAGTGCTGATTATCGGCCTCTTTAGCCCGATTACTTTAAGTGAAGCCGGGCATATTTTTTGGAGAACGATTACGGATAAGACAACAGTGGAACTGTTGTTGATTATTTTCTTCATCTCCATCCTCGGTGAGCTTCTTCATCAGACCGGTGGTTTGGAGCAAATGGTAAAGAACCTTAATAATTTTTTTACAGATCCGCGTTTGCTTTTAATTTTTTTGCCAGCTCTAATTGGCTCTCTCCCTATCGCTTGCGGCGCAGTTTTTTCTGCACCTATGGTTGAATCAACGGGCAAGGTGTTGAAAATGGAAAGCTGGCGAATGGCTGTGGTCAATATTTTTTATCGTCATCTTTTTTATTTGTTATTTCCCCTTTACTCTGGGTTGATTCTTGCCATAGAGCTGAGTGGTTATAGCTTTGCCTTTTTTGCCCGTTTTAATGCCGGGGTAGTTTTAAGTACATTCCTTTTTAGTTTCTGTTATATTTTCCGTGAGAAAAAGATGTCAATAAAAAGAGATTTAGGGGCAAATAGCTGGCTAAAAGTAAAGGCATTATTGAAAAGCTTAGCCCCGCTGCTTATTATCCTTATTACTGCTTTTCTACTTGGCACTCCTTTACCGTTAGCGATGTTTTTCGGAACAGTTGCCGCTTTTTTAAACTACCTTCCCCGGGGAAAATGGCAAGAAGAGATTATGCGGCGTACTCGTTTGATCTTCCCCGGGATCAGATGGTCGATGCTGCTGGCAATTGCTGGAATTATGGTTTTCAAGAATTTTGTCCTCGCCTCTAGAGCAGTGTTTTTTCTTGCAGAAAGATTTATTGCTTTGGGGGTTCCTCTATTAGCACTTGCTGTTGTGCTTCCACTTCTTACCGGTCTCGTTACCGGGAATCCGGCAGCAGCTTTGGGCATCTCCCTGCCTATTATTATGCCCATGTCTTCTGTGAGCAAAGGGCCGGAAATATATGCGGGGCTTGTTTATATTGTTTCTCTTGTTGGCTATATC
>JAAZDR010000130.1 GCA_012512705.1 Bacillota bacterium | reverse complement strand
GTCGTATGTAATCCTGACCGACAGCGGCGGCATCCAGGAGGAGGCGCCGAGCCTGGGCAAGCCGGTGCTGGTTATGCGCGAGCCGACGGAGCGGCCGGAAGGGATTGCGGCGGGGACGCTGAAGCTGGTGGGGGCGGAAGAAGAGAAAATTTATGAGGCGTGCCGGCTGCTTTTGGAGGACGGGGAGGAATATGGAAGGATGAGCCGCGCCAGTAATCCGTACGGCGACGGCTTGGCAAGCAAGAGGATTGCCGATATTCTGGAGTTTGGGGAAACTGAGGAGTTTGCAGGGTAATAAAAAAACAAGGGCCGGCGGGACCTTGCTTCAGTCTTTAGACATAGTTTAAATCTTGGACGATCATTAGGTTTTGAGGGACATTTGTTTTGTATTTAATTGAATTCAGTTGACCCACGATAAACACTTAAAAAATGGGCATGCTGGTTTTGGCTTTTGCGTAGGTTGGTACTACAAAATTAAACCTTAACAGAGAATTTTTATCAAAAGCATTCTGAAGCAGGGGTTATACCCTGCTTATTGTGGTTTAGGGGTGTTTTCCTCATTAGCAAGAAGGATTTGGATATGAGACCAATAATATGCAGGAAATTAAAAAAAGTAGAAGAATAATTTTGTATCAAATAGAAAAGGGGGTGTAGAGTATAGATGAAGATTTTCAGAGATCCTGTTCATGATATTATTCGATTTGACAAAGAAACAGATAAGCTTATTTTGGATTTAATAGAAACAAAAGAAATGCAGCGGCTAAGGTATATCAAACAGCTTGGATTTAGTTCTATTACTTATCCTGGTGCAGAACACTCTCGTTTTTCCCACTCACTTGGTACGGCCTATTTAGCGAAAAGAATTGTTGCAAGACTTGCTGAACAACGAGGTATACAGGAAAAGCGATGGCTCAAGGAGATAACAGATAATTATTATTTATTGCTTTGTTCGGCATTACTTCACGACATTGGGCATGCTCCTTTTTCTCATGCCTTTGAGAATGTAACGGGTATAAAGCATGAGAAGTGGACATTGCAGATTATTAATAATCCAGATACTGAAGTTAATCAAGTTTTAGAATCCCATAGAAAAGGCTTTGCTAAAGAAGTGGCGGATGTTATTGCCCGTGTTCATCCTTGTCAAACAGTGGTTAAACTCATATCCAGCCAGTTGGATGTAGACCGGTTTGACTATTTGCTACGGGACTCTTTAATGACTGGGGCCGGTTATGGAAGGTTTGATTTGGAGTGGATGCTTCATACTATTACTATTGGTGAGGTAGACGGGGTTCCGGAAGTGGGACTTGATTTTGATAAAGGATTGAGCATTGCCGAAGATTTTGTAATGGCACGTTATTATATGTATAAGCATGTATATTTTCATAAGACTACCCGGGGCGTGGAGATTATCGCCCGGAAAATTCTTGAGCGGGTAAAAGGGTTGTTATTAGATAATGAAAAAATTCAATGCCCTGATTGCTTGGAGGAGTTGCTAAAGAAACCGGAAAGCGCTTCACAGTCATTATACCTTGAACTGAATGACAGTATACTCTGGTATTGGTTTCACGTATGGACGAAAAGCCACGATGATTACTTAAGGGAACTTTGTAACAGAATAGTGAATAGAAAATTGCTGAAAAGTGCAGATCTATCCCGTTTTGGCCCCAAAGAGTTAATAAGCATATTTTGGTTAATGAAGGAAGAAGGGGCAAGGCTTGGAGGAAATTATGCTGATTATATAGAAATTGATACACCATCCACCAGTTCTTATAGTGATCCTTACCTGTTTAAAAGGAGTCGGGCTGATGGAGAAAAAGAAGTCAAAACTGTTGAAGGTAACAATGCCTATGATAATATGGAAGATGCAAAGGAAGCATCGGAATATATTTTTTTATTTGATAAACAAAAAAATCCTCATGACTTGGCTAGAGCATCTACTATAATAAACGCTATAAGGGAGCAGAAGTTAGAGCAGCAACGTTTATATTTTCCCGTTGAACTGCATAAATACCTTTGTACAATTCTTGAGAAAAGGAGGTAGTGGTGTGTTAAGAAATGAATATGCTTTGACTTGTTTGTTTAATTCAGTGCAGCAAATAATAGGTAGAAAAAGACTGCAAAAGACAGTTTATTTGTTGCAGCAAATAGGCTTTCCTTATGCCGGAAAGTTTACTTATCATCACTATGGACCCTATTCATCTGAATTACAGGCGGAAATTGATAGATTGGTTGACTACCGTCTGCTTTCCGAAACATATAATAATAAAGCATACATATACAAAATAACTGAAGACGGCATT
>JAAZDR010000129.1 GCA_012512705.1 Bacillota bacterium | reverse complement strand
CTTTTAGCGGACTGTCCGGTATAGGTGATCTTTTTGCAACCTGCAACAGTATTTACAGTCGTAAACGCAACGTAGGGTACAGATTAGGAAAGGGCGAAAGACTCGGTTCAATTTTAAAGGATATGAAAATGGTCGCTGAAGGCGTTAATACAACACGAGTGGCGTATGAAGTTGCGATGAAGCTAAAAGTGACGATGCCTATAACCGAACAGATATTCCAGCTCTTATTTGAGGGCAAGGAGCCGTATGAGGCAGTTAAAGCATTGATGGGGCGTGGGAAGACTCATGAAATTGAGGATATGGCTTTTAAGAATTAATTAGCTATAACTCTAAACAAACAAATTAAAAAAAACCTCCTTTACTTTCTTTACTTTACTTTTTTATTTAAAGACAAGGTAATAATATATCTTTCGCCTCATATATATATATTGTTAAACCGTAGCATGCGGAAAAAGCTTCTGTCTGATAAAGAAGATCGGCAGAAGAGAACTCTTAAGTAAAGGAGGGAGAGGGTGGTGCACTTTGACCTTTTTCAGGATATTGTTGAACGTACAGGAGGAGATATTTACTTAGGCGTGGTAGGGCCAGTTAGAACAGGCAAATCGACTTTTATTAGAAAATTTATGGAAAAAGTGGTTTTGCCAAATATTGAAGATCAGAATGAGCTTCAACGTGCAAGAGACGAGCTGCCCCAGGGCAGTGGTGGGCGGACAATAATGACTACGGAGCCTAAATTTATACCCGATGAAGCAATTGAGTTGACATTGATGGAAAATATAAATATGCGTGTGCGTTTTGTAGATTGTGTAGGTTACACGGTAGAAGGAGCACTGGGTTATGAGGATGAGGGGAGTCCGCGAATGGTTTCCACCCCCTGGTTTGAGCACGATATTCCATTCGAGGAAGCGGCAGAGATTGGAACCCGTAAAGTAATCACCGATCATTCTACGATTGGTATTGTTGTAACCACCGATGGTTCGATTACTGAACTGAATCGGGAAGGATACGTTGACGCTGAAGAGAGGGTTATTTCGGAGTTAAAAGAGATCGGTAAACCTTTTGTTGTCTTGTTAAACTCAACCAACCCGGAGAGCGAGGATGCGCTCCTTTTACGTGATGAACTGGTGGGAAAATACAAAGTTCCTGTCATCCCCATTAACTGCCTTGAATTACAGGAATCGGATATAGATTTAATCGTAGAAGAGATACTTTATGAATTCCCTGTACGTGAGGTCAACGTAAACCTCCCTAACTGGCTTGAAGTTTTAGAAGATGAACACTGGCTAAGGGAGAATTTTAACGAGGCAATTAAAGAGAATATGGCTGAAGTAAGCCGTTTACGCGATGTGGAAGCAATGGTAGAAAAAATAAAAGAGTATGCTTTTGTTGGCGAAACGGTAATTGAAAAGCTGGAGTTAGGGACGGGTGAAGCTACGGTTCGTATAGAACCTCAAGAGCAGCTTTTTGATCAAGTCGTTACGGAAATCTGCGGGAAAGAGATCACAGATAAAGCTGACCTTTTGAAAACATTAATCGAATTTTCGCATGCTAAAGCGGAGTACGATAAGGTCAGCGAAGCCCTTGAACAGGTTAAAAATACCGGTTACGGTATTGTTCCACCGTTATTAGAAGAGATGACGCTCGATGAGCCGGAGATTATTCGTCAAGGCGGGCGATTTGGTGTCCGCTTACGCGCAAGCGCTCCATCTTTGCACATCATAAAAGTCAATGTAAAATCTGAATTTACTCCTATTGTCGGCTCCGAAAAGCAGAGTGAAGAGCTTGTAAACTTTCTCACGGAAGAATTTGAAGAAAATCCTAGAAAATTATGGGGATCAAACATTTTTGGCAAATCCCTTTATGATGTAGTTCAGGACGGTATAGCAAACAAACTAGGAAACATACCCCCTAATGCCCAGGAAAAACTTCAGAATACGCTTGAAAAAATCATTAATGAAGGCAGCGGTGGATTAATTGCAATCATTCTCTAATGCTGCAACAGTTTCTCATACATTATAATAAGTATTAAGTATTTGGAAGGAACTGCGCAACGGTTCCTTCTTTTTGTTTTTATCTCGCCTGGGTTATTTTAAGATAACAAAAAACATGAGAGCTTGAACCTCCCATGTTTGTTGGTCTTTCATGGTCGGAGCGACTGGATTTGAACCAGCGACCTCTTGACCCCCAGTCAAGCGCGCTACCAAGCTGCGCCACGCCCCGACGCACAAATAATTATACAATACTCCCCTTTTAAATGCAAGGGCCTCTTCTTGGTATGGATAAAGAAAGAAATAAGAATGACAGGTGATTTCCAAACTGATTGTTTTAAAATGCTTATACTCGAATCTAACTTTAAATTACTTAAACTTTACAGCTGTCCCGTACATTTGTAAATAAAAGAATTGAGGCATTGGTATCTAAATCGATATCTTGTCTCATTCCAATTATCGCATCAGCCCCAAGCATAACTGCTCTTTGTTTTAATTCCTCAACAGCTACAAAAAAAGCTTTCTCAAAATCATTTTGGCCCACACTCCATTCTCCATATAAAAAACCCCAATCTGCTCGTTCTTTAGATATGGTGCCCTCTTTTTTCATTTTTTTGATTCTGTCACTATTTTTTTTATCAATTTACTAAGCGCACTAGAAAAAATACCCTTATTAGTAACTTGAAAATATACTGGACCAATTACTTCATAATCACACCTGAGATCACCAGTTGTAACTATTATTTTTTCTCCATTGTTCATCATTCTAACCTCCGGGCACTATAATAAGCAATATGCTTACATTATGCAATGATATAATCAGAAAAAACAGGGCATTTAAGCCTCTGATGTTCTGACGATTATTTTTCATGGAGATACAAGACGCTTATCCATATGTCGTTAATGAAAGAGTAGCACCTGTTGATTTAAAAGCCCTAGGATTAAAAAGCTATGACGATTTACTTTCTCTATAT
>JAAZDR010000128.1 GCA_012512705.1 Bacillota bacterium | reverse complement strand
TTGGTACTGTAAACAAATTTAAGCTTACTGCCAAAGTCAAAATTAGAATGAATATTTTTTTAAAGTGGCTGTTCATTTTTCCCCTCGCGCTATTTTTATCGTTTATTATCATTTATTCGCCATCCCTTAGGTAAATCCTGTGGTGCGTCAATTAATAAAAAATTATAAAAATTAGAATGAACTGGAATGGCTCAAACATTAGTCTAACACAATCTTAATTTGTAAAGGAAAATGCTTTTTTATAGCGAATAATTATTAGAGCAGCGATACATTTTTGTTTGGAATTGACTATTAACATAACATAATATAATATAATAATTATATTATTTATAATTATTATATTATTATAATAAGGTTGGTGAAGATGGATATTCAATTAAAAGAATTAGTCGAAAAAATTAAAAATGAAGGTGTTGCCGCGGCAGAAAGCGAGGCCAAAAAAATTATCACTACAGCTGAAGAAAAGGCAAAACAGATCATTCAAAATGCCAAATCAGAAGCTGAGCAGTACAAATTAAAAGCTGAACAAGAGATAGAAAAGCAGGAAGTCGCCGGCCGGGATGCGTTAAAGCAAGCTGCACGTGATACTTTAATCGGTCTAGAACAACAAATAATCAAACTGTTTGAAGCTGTGATTAGTGAAACAGTGGAGAAAACATTAACTGCTGACTTTACAAAGAAACTGATTATGGAGATGGCCCTGGCCTGGGCGGAAAAAGGTGAAGAGGGAATTAAAATCGTTTTATCCTCCAAAGATGCAAAGGAGTTGGAGAGTGGATTAATATCCCAATTGTCAAAACGCTTTAAAGAAGGTATAGAGATCGTTCCTTCTCCTAAATTTTCAAAAGGCTTCCGTATCGGCGGCAGCGATGGGGCGCTGTATAATTTTACTGCGGAAGGAATTGCTGAGGTTTTAGCGGAAACACTTTCTCCGTCACTGGCAACAATTTTAAGAGAAGCAATCTCTTCTTAAAGATTGGGAGGAGGGAAACGATGTGAGCTACTACTATACTGTAGCCGCCCTGCCAACGCTCAGACTGGGAGAAAAGGTGCCGATCAGCGAGGAAGAGTTTCTGCAATTTGCTGAAGATACTCTTAAGGAAGAAGATTATCAAATCCTGCTAAAAAGCCGTTTGGACTCGTTTGAACCAACCGGCTCTGTTTTTGCCGACTCTATTCTTTCCTGGGAAAAAGAACTGCGCTTAGAGTTGGCGAAAGAGCGTTTAGCAAAGCTTGACTTTGAGCCTCCGCATGGTTTGCCCGAATCCGATGGGCGTGATGTTTTAACCGAACAGGTGCGTACGGCTTTAAGTATAGGACAACCATTAGAGGCCGAGATTTTTTTAAATAAGTTGCGCTGGGACTATCTGGAGGAAAAGAAAGGCTCTCATTTTGCTGATCTAGAGGCTTTGATTGTCTATTATTTTAAACTTCAGATTGCTTTGCGTCAGGAAAAATTCCAGAAGGAAGCTGGCAGACAAGTTTTTGAAAAGGAGTATTGTGCCGTAAAAAGAGCTATTAGCAATTATGGCGAAGGGGAAATAGAATGAAAAACACTAACAGAGTAATTGGAATCAATGGCAGTATGGTGTCGGTGGAGTTTGACGGCGATGTATTTATGAATGAGGTCTGTTATATTATTACTGGTGAAAGAAAACTAAAGTCAGAAGTAATTAGAATTAGAGGTAATATTGCTGAGGTTCAGGTCTTTGAAATGACCAAGGGAATCGGTGTAGGTGACCCAGTAGAGTTTACCGGGGAACTTTTAAGTGTTAAGCTTGGTCCCGGGCTCCTGGGACAAGTTTATGACGGTCTGCAAAACCCTCTACCGGACTTAGCCGCCAAGTGCGGATTTTTCTTGGAACGGGGTGTTTATCTTCCTCCTTTAGATGAAACCAAAATATGGGAATTTACTCCGTCAGTGACTCCAGGGATGAAAGTGGAACGGGGAGACCAGGTTGGCACGGTTAAGGAAGGCATTTTTAGCCACTGGATCACGGTTCCTTTTTATCTGAATGGCGTTCTAACCGTAGAGAAAATTGTGGACGCAGGAAGTTACTGTATTAACGATACCATTGCGGAAGTAAGAGATGAAAAAGGCAATCTGCACCAGTTGACAATGGCTTTTACCTGGCCGGTTAAGCAACCAATTAAGTGTTACAAAGAACGATTAAGACCTACTGAACCCCTGATCACAAAGACTAGGATTATTGATACTTTTTTTCCGGTTGCCAAAGGCGGCACATATTGTATCCCTGGCCCTTTTGGTGCCGGCAAGACAGTTTTACAACAGGTTACCTCACGTAATGCGGAAGTGGATGTGGTTATTATCGCGGCCTGCGGTGAGCGTGCCGGTGAAGTAGTGGAGATCTTAAAAGAATTTCCTGAGTTAATTGACCCGAAAACAGGACGCTCTTTGATGGAGAGAACGATTATTGTCTGTAATACGTCATCCATGCCCGTTGCCGCCAGAGAAGCATCGGTCTATACTGCAGTAACTATGGCCGAATATTATCGTCAAATGGGTTTACATGTCCTTTTATTAGCAGATTCAACTTCGCGTTGGGCGCAGGCAATGCGGGAAATGTCCGGTCGTCTGGAAGAGATTCCCGGAGAAGAAGCATTTCCTGCTTATTTGGAATCTTTGATCGCCGCCTTCTATGAACGGGCAGGAATTGTTCGTCTGAAAAATGGTCGTATTGGTTCGGTGACTATCGGAGGCACGGTATCTCCTGCTGGCGGGAACTTTGAAGAGCCGGTAACCCAGGCTACTTTGAAGGTAGTCGGTGCTTTTCATGGCCTTTCACG
>JAAZDR010000127.1 GCA_012512705.1 Bacillota bacterium | reverse complement strand
GCCCACTGCACTCCCCACATGCCCCGTAGGGACTGTTAAAAGAAAAAAGGCGCGGACTTAACTCTTCAAAGCTGAAACCGCATTCCGGGCAGGCAAAACGCTCGCTGAAAAGCTGTTCCCCGCCGTCAACATCCTGAACCATCACCAGACCATCGGAGAGCCTGAGCGCTGTTTCTATCGAATCAGCCAGACGTGAAGCAATTCCCTCTTTAATAATAATGCGGTCAACAATAATATCTATATGATGCTTTTTATTCTTATCAAGCCGGATCTCTTCCTCGAGTTCGTAAATTTCACCATCTATGCGCGCACGCACGTAACCCTTGCGCCTAACATCATTAAGAAGCTTGATATACTCTCCCTTGCGCCCGCGCACCAGGGGAGCAAGGATCTGAATCCGAGTCCGTTCCGGCAAAGAGAGAACCTGGTCAACAATCTGCTCCACTGTCTGCTGGACAATAGGCTGGCCGCAGAAAGGACAGTGAGGCTGACCGATACGTGCATATAGCAGCCGCAAATAATCATAAATTTCGGTAACCGTCCCCACAGTGGAACGAGGGTTCTTACTCGTCGTCTTCTGGTCGATAGAGATCGCCGGTGAAAGCCCTTCAATCTGGTCTACATCAGGTTTATCCATCTGGCCGAGGAACTGGCGTGCATAAGCAGAGAGCGACTCCACATAACGGCGCTGCCCCTCAGCATAGATCGTATCAAAAGCGAGGGAAGATTTTCCGGAGCCGCTCAAACCGGTAAAGACGATCAATTTATTGCGCGGGAGTGAAAGATCAATATTTTTTAGGTTGTGCTCCCTGGCTCCTTTAATCTCAATAAAGTCTGCCACAGTTTTTCCTCCTAGCTGATTTTTACTTTCTTACGGTCGCGGAGTTCAAAAATCAGGTCACGCAGCTGCGCCGCCTTTTCAAAATCAAGTTCTTTGGCCGCTTTTTTCATCTGTGCTTCTAAATCCTTAAACAGACGATGGCGTTCCCTTTGTCCCATCTTTGCAATTTTTTCCTGGGAAATATACGGTGCCTTCTCTTCGGCGACCTTAGTCGCCTCAATGACATCGCGCACCGCTTTGCGAATCGTCTGCGGTGTAATCCCGTGTTCCTTGTTGTACTTATTTTGAATCGCCCGGCGGCGGTTGGTCTCATCAATCGCCCGTCGCATCGATTCCGTGATCGTATCCGCATACATGATCACTTGTCCATGTGCATTACGGGCTGCCCGACCGATAGTCTGAATCAAAGAGCGCTCCGCCCGCAAAAAACCTTCTTTATCCGCATCGAGAATTGCCACCAGCGAGACCTCCGGAAGATCTAGGCCCTCTCTTAGGAGGTTAATGCCGATAAGCACGTCAAATTCTCCAAGACGGAGGCCGCGCAGGATTTCCATCCTCTCTAAGGCATCAATATCCGAATGCATGTAACGCACACGCAAACCCATTTCCCGGTAGTGGTCACAAAGATCCTCGGCCATACGCTTAGTAAGCGTAGTCACCAGCACGCGCTCATTATTTTCCACACGCTTGCGGATCTCCCCGTAAAGGTCATCAACCTGCCCACTTACAGGGCGTACCAGCACCTCCGGATCCAAAAGACCGGTAGGACGAATGATCTGCTCCACGATCTGTTCACTCTTCTCCAGCTCATAGGGTCCGGGGGTAGCGGAAACATAGACCGCCTGCTTAACAAGTTTTTCAAATTCATCAAACCGTAGCGGCCGGTTATCAAGCGCGGATGGCAAACGAAAGCCATGTTCAACAAGGGTCTTCTTCCGCGAAATATCTCCGGCATACATCCCGCGAATTTGCGGAATTGTGATATGGGACTCATCGACAAAAAGAAGAAAATCATCCAGAAAATAATCAAGAAGTGTTGCCGGACGGCTGCCAGCAGGACGCCCGTCCAAATGCCGCGAGTAATTTTCAATGCCTGTACAATAGCCGACCTCCATGAGCATTTCTAAATCGTAGTTCGTGCGCTGCTCCAGCCGCTGCGCCTCCAAAAGCTTGCCTTCGCGCCGCAGCTTCTGTAACTGCTCCTGCAGCTCCTTCTCAATCGCTTGCACTGCTTCCCGTAGCCGTTCCTGGGAGGTGATAAAGTGGGTAGCCGGAAATATGGCCACATGCTGTCTTTCTCCGGTAATCTCACCGGTTATGAGATCGATCTCCCGCAAACGTTCAATTTCGTCTCCAAAAAGTTCCACCCGAATTGCTGCCTCTGTAAATGAGGCGGGAAAGATCTCAATTACGTCGCCGCGAACACGAAAAGTGCCCCGCTGAAAATCAATATCGTTACGCAGATATTGAATATTTACAAGGTTCTTGAGGATCTCCTCACGACTTTTTTCCATACCTACCCGCAGAGATAGTACCTGCTTCTCATACTGTTCCGGAGAACCGAGGCCGTAGATGCAAGAGACACTGGCTACAATAATTACGTCGCGCCGTTCAAAAAGTGCACTAGTAGCAGAGTGGCGCAGCTTATCGATCTCATCATTGATTGATGCGTCTTTTTCAATATAGGTATCGGTCTGGGGAACATATGCCTCCGGCTGATAATAATCGTAGTAGCTGATAAAAAACTCCACGGCGTTTTCAGGGAAAAATTCCTTAAACTCACTGCAGAGCTGGGCAGCAAGTGTTTTATTGGGGGCAATGATCAGGCACGGCCGCTGTATTTCCTGGATCAGATTGGCCATAGTAAAGGTTTTCCCTGAACCGGTTACCCCGAGGAGTGTCTGGTGGCGCATCCCTTTGAGCACCCCTTCGACCAGCTTCCTAATTGCTTGTGGTTGGTCGCCGGTAGGTTTAAACTCTGCTTTCAACTTAAAGCGGCCCTTGCTCTCCATTACCAAAACATCCTTTCGAATCGCGATCCAGATCTATTAATTATAGCACAAACTAGCCAAAAGACGCAAAACCCACTAATGCCGAATCGTGTCAAGCCACCATACGTTTTTCACGGCACCTTTCACAGCCCCCCGCCTGTGCTTTATTCTAAATTATTTTTAAAAGTAAACAAATGCCCAAGCCTACAGGCTTGGGCATAAACCTATTAAACAATTGAAAACTTTATTATTCAAGCATCACCATAGATTAATGGTCAACAATAATTAATATCCTTGTGTCATTTTAGCCCAGGGTATTTCAAGATCAATCCAATAATGCAGCTTTCCAACATAAGATATAAGCGCTTCAAGTAGACGTAAAAAATCATTCTTTGTCTTTACTTCTTCTAAGGCTTCCACTGAGGCATTAACCAAGTTTGGAAGAACTTCAAAACTATAATACCTTTTATACCTACTCCCATAGAACTGCATGATCTTTTTTGCATTAGCAACCAATGTAGCCAGATCAGTATAATCTTCCTTTGCTAAAGCCCTGATAAATCCTAATCCCTCAACTAAGACACCAGTATCATTCGCAGAATATATAACAATGCTTAAATTTTGATCGCGGGCCCCTTTTCTTGTCCTCATCAACTTAATATCATCCGGTTTGTTTATCCAAACCCT
>JAAZDR010000126.1 GCA_012512705.1 Bacillota bacterium | reverse complement strand
AATTATTCCTTTGTTGGGGTTAATCTCTTTGGTTGCGAGCCTGATGATTAGTTTTGAAGGTGAAAATATCAGTTTTACAAAATTCATAATAAGCTGGATTGCATTGTTCGCATTAGTAGTTGCTGTTGTTGTATTTAAAGTTGAACGGAGAAATGTACAACGAATAAAGACTGATAAAACAGGAGCATTTGATAGCATTAATACTTTTAAATAATGGGATTGGGGGCCAACCGTCATAGGTTTTAAATACCTTTGGCGGTTTTTTTGTGTTGTTACAGGGGAATTTTAAGTAGTTGTGGAAGTATTAAAAAGGGAGGAGGATTGTGATGATTAAAGCAGTTCTATTTGATTTAGACGGCACATTGATCGATACCTATGAGCTAATCATCGAATCTTACAACAACACTTTTAAAAAATATCTGGGTTTTGAAGTCCCCCGCGAAGAGCTGATCGGTTTTATCGGGGAGCCTTTAATGAAGACGATGGCTCGCTATGCTGAAGGAGAGCAGCTCAAAACTTTGGTTAAAGCATACAGGGATTTCAACATAAAAAACCACGATCGGCTGGCTAAGCCTTTCCCCGGCGTTGATAAGGGCCTCGCCGAATTAAAGAAGGCTGGCTACAAATTGATTGTTGTTACCTCGAAGATGCGCGACACAGCTTATCAGGGGTTGGAGCTTTTTAAGCTGACCTCTTTTTTTGAGGATCTTGTTGGTTTTGAGGATACCAAGGAACATAAACCCGGACCGGCACCAGTATTAAAAGCGCTCGATATTTTAGGCGTAAGCCCGGAGGAAGCGCTGATGATCGGGGACAGCACTTATGATCTCTATGCTGCCCATGGTGCAGGAGTAGTATGCGGTATCGTCAGTTACAGCATCTATCCTCCGCAGGTCTGGGAGGCGAAGAGCCCTGACTTCTGGCTCGAATCCATCGATAAATTACTCCCGCTCATTGAGTCTGGGGAGTATATTAAAAAATAATACTTTGGATTGACAAATATATTATTTTTAGAAGGTGAGAAAATGAAAATCAAGCGTATTGAAACACTGCCTTTAACAGCAAAAATGGAGGTTCCTTTAAAGATCGCCACCACTGTTTTTACAAGCAGTTCAGCGCTTTTGGTGAGAGTGATCACTGATGAGGGGCTTGTGGGTGTTGGGGAGGCCCTTGTGCGCACCGGTCCGAAGGCTACAAAGCATATCGTCGATGACCTTCTCGCACCACGCCTGCTGGGCAAAGACCCCTTAGATATCGCCGGCCTCTGGTGGGAGATGTTTTCAGCGATGAGAACGCGGGGCCATACCAAGGGACATTTTATAGAGGCGATTAGCGCTGTTGACGTCGCCCTCTGGGATATTGCCGGGAAAGCGAAAGGGCTTCCTGTATACAAGGCACTCCACGGGTTCGGACGCCAAACACTGCCTGCCTATGCTTCTTCGATCTTTATGGGCAGCGTGAGAGAGATGGAGGCGCAGACGCAGAGGTTTTTGGATTTAGGCTATAAAGCGATGAAAATTAAAATTGGTATGGGTATTGACAGGGACGTCGAAGCGGTGCGGTCGATCCGTTCTTTGGTTGGGGGCGAGATCAAGCTGATGGTTGATGCGAACAGTGTTTATGACGCAGCTACTGCTGTCCGCCTCGGGCGGAAGCTGGAGAAGTATGACCTCGAATGGTTTGAAGAGCCTGTTCCTCCATATGATTTGCAGGGCTACAGAAAGGTAAAATACGGACAAGCTATACCCATAGCCGGGGGTGAAGGGGAGTTTGCACTCTATGGTTTTCGGGATTTGCTGGATACAGGGGCAATTGATATCCTCCAGCCAGACCTGGGCCGGGTAGGGGGTTTCACCGAAGCAATGCGCATTTCTGCTTTGCTGCAGGCGCATAACCTGCTTTTCACACCGCATACGGGGATGTGTTCTGGTGTGAACATTGTCGCGGCCATGCATTTTGCTGCAGCAGCACCGCAGTTCTATATGTTTGAATTTATGGAGATCGAGCATCCCCTCTTGGAGATCTTCACAACCCCTCTGCCCAGACCTTCTGTAGGGGAGATCAATATGCCTGACCTCCCTGGCCTGGGTGTTGAGCTGGATATGTCGAAGATTGAGAGATACGTGGAAAGGTAAACAGCCGGAATCCCTTCATCGAATTTTGGAGTCCTGGGGACTTAAAAAAAGAGAGGCCTTCCACTACTGGTAGCGGAAGGCCTCTCCTGTTCAAAAGAGGCAGGTTCGTTTAATTGCTTGCTGATACGGTGCCCTCTGCCTCAACCTTTGCTTTTCCCTTTCTGCTGCCGATAAGCAGGTGTAAGATGATACCGACTGCCAGACCCCATGCCGCGCCTTTAATAGCGAGCACAGCTCCGGCAACACCGGCAATACCTTTTTGTTCAGTGGTTTGAGCTATATCCATTGCTATACGGGTGCAGACATAGCCCTGCACCAGCAGTGTGAGCGAGAGGGCGATCGGCAGTGCTGGTTGTAGTAAGCTGACAATCGGCATTAAAATCACACCGACTAACGACATTACTCTGAATGTTCCTACCCCGCCGAAAATTGAATCCATGGCCTGGCGCCCTTCTTTATACCTTTCTGCAACAGCAGCGGTCACTGCTGCCCACAGAGGACCGCACAGCGGTACATATGGGTTTATCAGACCTTCAATTATGTTGCGTATACCGCTGAGCAGGTTGGACCTGTCGGCGTTGAAGTCAATCTTTTCGTCCTTACGAACTTCGTCAGCTTCGGTAATCAGCGCCTCACTAGTGACAAGGTCGCCAAAAGCGATAATGTAAGCGGCAAACAACATCGGCACTGCAGCGATGAAATAGTTAAGTGACGGGAAGCCTATGCCAAATACAGAAAGCTCCCGAATAAGGGTGCCAAATTGGGGAACAAAGATCTTCCACTCTATCTGCGGAATAGGTAATTCTTTGAAAAGGGGACCGATGATCAAGGCTATCACCAGGGCCGGCAGCATCCCGTATTGTCCAAAGGCGTTTAATAGCTTGCTTCCTTGACGCTGCACTTTAAATCTCAAAGAGAAAAGCATGTAGAAGGCGATAAACACACCGATCGCGATTGTATAAGGGTATTGTTCAAACCGACCACCGCCCCCCACTTCCCCTATAATTGCTGCTAGGCCTGCTCCAAGTAAGATCGCTGCTTTAATTGAGTCCGGCACCCAGCCGATT
>JAAZDR010000125.1 GCA_012512705.1 Bacillota bacterium | reverse complement strand
GTCCTTAATAGCGAACCAAAGCCTGATTTGAAAGCTCTGCTTTTAGAGGTTATTAACGCCCTTGCGGAATTTGAACAGAA
The DNA here is from genome assembly GCA_012512705.1 of Bacillota bacterium. GTDB lineage: Bacteria > Bacillota > Dethiobacteria > DTU022 > JAAZDR01 > JAAZDR01. The sequence continues at coordinate 10,161 of JAAZDR010000125.1, read as the reverse complement.
ATATCAGAAAAAGATTCCTGTTGTTGCCGCTGGTGGAATTTTTGATGGGCGCGATATTGCGGCCTTTATGAAGCTCGGCGCAGCAGGGGTGCAGCTGGCGACTAGGTTTGTTACTACAGAAGAATGTGATGCCCACGGCAATTTTAAACTGGCCTATCTAAGGGCCGGCAAAGAAGATCTACAGCTCGTTAAGAGCCCGGTGGGCATGCCTGGTCGGGCGATCCGCAATAAGTTTATCGCAGAGACAGAAAAAAGCAATCTGCCTGTTGAAAGGTGTTATAACTGCCTCCGCCCTTGCGATCTGCGTACCACCCCGTATTGCATTTCCCGGGCTTTAATTAATGCTGTGAATGGAGACACGGAAAACGGTTTAATCTTTGCTGGCAGTAATGTCTACCGCCTGCATAAACTCACTACGGTTAAAGAGCTGATGCACGAGCTGGTGACGGAAACAGAAGCATGCCTGGTTGATTAGTAATTGATTAGCTTGATAACGCTATTGACATTTTAAATTTGTTATGCTATTTTAATGATTACATAATTAAATACGCGTACTTATCGAGAGAGGTGGAGGGGCTGGCCCAATGAAACCCGGCAACCCCAGTATCAGCTGGTAGGTGCCAAATCCTGCAGGAGAAAAATCCTGAGAGATAAGGAGTATTGTGATTGTATATTAACCTCTTCCTTATCGGCAGAGGTTTTTTTAATATCATAGCTTTTTATTAGTAGAGTTCATATACCAAGGAGGCAAATTATGTCGCAAAAGGATTGGAAGTTTGATACACTTGCTATTCATGGCGGGCAGACTGCGGATCCAACAACGGGTGCGATTGCTGTTCCTATTTATCAGACAACATCCTACGTCTTTAAGGATTGTGAGCATGCAGCGTCACTGTTTTCCCTGGAAGAAAGGGGCAACATTTACACGCGGATTATGAACCCAACAACGGCAGTTTTTGAGGAGCGCGTAAGTGCACTTGAAGGAGGCGTAGGAGCATTGGCAACGGCTTCGGGTCAGGCGGCGGTTATGCTCGCAATCACAAACCTTGCCCGTGCCGGTGAGGAGATCGTTTCTGCAGCCAGCTTATACGGGGGCACATATAATCTTTTTTCACAGACATTACCCAAAATGGGGATTAAGGTTAGATTTGCCGATAGTCTCGCACCGCAGGATTTTCAAGCAAAGATCAATGAGCGTACAAAAGCTCTGTATGTGGAAACAATCGGCAACCCCAAGCTGGATGTCCCAGATCTTGAGGCACTGGCGAACATAGCGCATGATGCCGGTATCCCTCTGATCGTTGATAATACCTTTGCTACACCTTATCTTTGCCGGCCTTTTGAGTGGGGGGCAGATATTGTCGTCCATTCTGCCACCAAGTTTATCGGCGGCCACGGGACCTCCATCGGGGGTGTTATTGTTGATTCCGGGAATTTCCCCTGGGATAACGGCAGATTTCCTGAATTCGTGGATCCCGATCCCAGCTATCACGGCATAAGTTATTACCGGCATTTCGGCAGACAGGCCTATATCGCCAAGGCCCGTGTGCAGCTAATGCGTGATTTAGGGGCAACAATCAGCCCATTTAATGCTTTCCTTTTCTTGCAGGGGCTGGAGACTCTTCCGTTGCGTATGGTACGCCATACCGAGAATGCGCTTTGTGTTGCAGATTTTTTACTCGCTCACCCGCGAGTGTCGTGGGTGAATTACCCTGGTCTTAAAGAGCATTCTTCGTATGAAAATGCAAAAAAATATTTGCATAAGGGTGCCGGAGCGATCCTCACTTTTGGGATTAAAGGAGGGAAAGAGGCAGGGGTAAAGTTTATCGAGAAGCTTGAACTCTTTTCCTTATTAGCTAATGTTGGAGACGTTAGATCGCTTGTAATTTATCCCGCGAGCACCACGCACCATCAGCTCACAGAGGAAGAGCAGTTAAAGAGCGGTGTTACTCCGGATATGCTCCGCCTCTCTATCGGCCTAGAGGATATTGAAGACATAATCGCTGATTTGGAGAAGGCGTTAGCTTAGTATACAAAAAGAGGGAATGGGGGGTTTTGCTTGGGAACACTGGGAGAGTTAGCTTATGAGTCACAAGAGCGTTACCGTGAATTTTACGGCAGTGCAAATTTCCAATTTGCAGCTCCACCGTACCTCTTTACCTTGGAAAGCGGGAAGAAAATAGGGCCGATTAATATTAACTATGAGACCTATGGACAGCTTTCACCGGAAGGTGATAATGTTATCCTTATTGCGCATGCGCTAACCGGCAGTGCCCGGGTTGGGCCGGCTAAGGAGACAGCGGGCAGAAGTGAACCTGGCTGGTGGGAGCCGCTGATTGGGCCGGGTAAAGCGTTTGATACTGAAAAATATTTTATAGTTTGTGCCAATGTCCTCGGCGGTTGTTATGGCAGTACAGGGCCGGCCTCGATCGATCCCCTTACCGGTAATCCGTACGGGCTGCGTTTTCCTGTCGTGACTATTCGTGATATGGTGCGAGTGCAAAGGGAGCTGTTACGCTATCTGGGCGTCAGAAGGCTGCTGGCGGTTGTCGGCGGCTCTATGGGCGGGATGCAGGCCTTGGAATGGGCTGTTACCTATCCAAAAATGATGAAAGGCGTTATTAGCATTGCTGCTACAGGACGTTTCTCCCCCCAAGGTATCGCCTATAATAAGGCTGCCCGCAAGGCAATCATGAATGACCCTGAATGGCTTAATGGCCGCTATTACGGGCGAAAGTTTCCTGTGTATGGGCTTTCCCTGGCCCGCATGATCGGGATGATCACCTATAAAAGCAGTGAGATTATGGAAAAGAGGTTCGGACGTAAGTTACAGGAGCGGGACTGTGATCTGTATGCCTTTCGGCAGCGATTCGCGGTAGAAAGCTACCTTGATTACCAGGGGGAAAAGCTCGTGAAACGTTTTGACCCGAACACTTATCTTTATCTGACAAAAGCGATGGATCTGCATGATTTGGGTCGGGGCTACCCTTCATATAGGGCTGCTCTGCGTCGAATCGCAACACCTGTTTTTCTGTTGGGAATCAGTTCTGATATTCTTTTTTACCCTGAAGAGGTGAGAGGGATGGCAGTTGATCTGCGCCGCTCTGCCGTGGAGGCAACCTATGACGAGCTAAAATCCCCTCATGGCCACGATGCCTTTCTCATTGAATTTGAAAAGCTCACAGATTATATTCGCGAAAAACTGACCTACTTAGAGCAATAGATGCATAACAGGGCAGGAGTTCGAATACAAAAGGTTAAATTTATTAAAAAAATCTTGTTAGGGAGGCGTGCTATGATTATCAAAGCGTTACAGGTCGGCAGCTTAGGCACAAACTGCTACCTGGTCGGATGTCCAGAAACAAAAGAAGGTGTGGTAATTGATCCCGGCGACGAGGGAGCAAGAATTGTCGCGGAGATTGAAAAAGAAGGGTTAAAAATAAAATATATTATCAATACGCACGGGCATGCCGATCATATCGGGGCAAACAAGGCTGTAAAAGAAGCAACCGGGGCACAGCTCCTTTTACATTCACAAGAGGAAGCGATCTACAAGAACCCGAGTGCTAGCTTTGCTGATTTTTTTGAGCAGGGCGAGCCTCCAGAGCCGGATCGCCTTCTTGAAGATGGTGACAAGCTGAAGGTTGGGGAACTGACGATCGAGGTGCTCGCTACCCCGGGACACACTCCGGGAGGAATTTGCCTCTTAGTAAACGGAAAGCACCTCTTTTCTGGAGATACTCTTTTTGAAGGTTCCATAGGGCGTACGGACCTCCCGGGAGGCTCCTACAAGCAGCTTATGCAAAGCATAAAAGAAAAACTCCTCCCCCTGCCTGATGAGACACGTGTCTACCCGGGTCATATGCAGATGACAACGATCGGAAAGGAGAAAGGGAAAAATCCTTATCTGCAGTAGTTGTTTTTATTCCGCCCGCGAACGGTTCCAAAGCGGGGGCCACGGCCACCAGAAACGAGGCCGGACATAAGGACAGCCTTCTTCTGCACAGTCGGTTCCCGGTTCTGTTCCTTCGATGAATATTTCCGTGTAGCCCTCCAGTGTGCAGTGATCGCTTTGCACAGCGCCAGTTTCGGGGCAGATTGAGACATCAACCAATCCTTGTGGGCGCGGAAAGTCCTGTACGGGGAGACCTCGGACCGCAGCCCGGTAAAATTCTCCCCAGGTTGGAACAGCAAGGCTGCCGGAGGAAACCTCAAGTGATTGTTCGTCATCATTGCCAATATAGAGGCCGATCACCAGGTCTGGTGTGTAACCGACCATATAAACGTTTCTATAACTATCAGAGGTACCGGTTTTGGCCGCAGTAGGCCGGTTGATTAAATCACGGATCGCTGCAGCTGTTCCCCCCGGGGCAAAAACATCTTTCAGCATATCAGTCATGATATATGCTATCCGCGGGTCGAGCACCTGCTCCTTTTGTGTTTTGTTTTTAAAGAGAATCTCTCCGTTAGGGGAGACAATCTTTTTGATAAAGATAGGTTCTGCTCTTATGCCGCCGTTGGCAAATGGCGCATAAGCGGAGGTCATCTCCAGAAGGCTGACGATAAATGTACCCAAAGGCAGGGATGCGTAAGGCTGAATGTTGCTTTTTATTCCCAGCTTTTTTGCCATTTCTACACTTTTCTCTGGCCCGATAAGAAGGTTAGCCTTGATCGCTGCAACATTGCAGGAGACTTTAATTGCTTCGCGCATCGTTAACTCACGCCAGTGGAAATGATTTCCAAAATCTGTTGGTTCATAGAGTTCGCCGCTCCAGGGGTCTTCAATAGAGAGCGGTTCGCAGGAGAAGCGGCTGTCCGCGGTGAGACCGTTTTCGAGAGCAGCTGCATAGACAAAAGGCTTAAATGCCGAACCTGGTGAACGGCGCGTCGGAGGGACTGCGCGATTAAGCATTGTCTCTTCAAAGCTTCGTCCGCCGGTCATGGCTTTAATTTCGCCGCTCTGTGGATCGAGGGCGATCAGTGCCCCCTGTGGCTGACGCACTCCGCTCTCATCTGTCTTCTGAACAGGAAGATTTGCGATCACCTCTTCCGCAGCTTTTTGCATTTCACGATTTAGTGTGGTATAAATCTGCAGACCGCTGCGGTAAAATTGATCGGTATCACCTTCATGGAACCTTTTCAGATCTTCGCTGACCAGATATTCAAGATAATAGAGGCCATGCTCTTCTTCTGACAGCGAGCGGAACTTCAGTGGCTCTGCCAAGGCTTTCTCTTTTTCTTTTGCTGTAATATAGCCATCCTCCTCCATGCGCTCCAGCACGAGCGCCTGCCTGCGAAACGCTGCCTCTTCGTTATAAAAGGGTGAATAATACCGCGGCCCGCGGGGTATACCGACCAAAAGAGCTGATTCGGCAAGGGTAAGCTCTTTTGCTCTTTTGGCAAAGAATGTCCGTGCAGCAGCTTCAATGCCATAGGCGGCATGCCCATAATAAATTGTATTTAAATATTTTTCCAGTATTTCATCCTTCGTATAGGTCCTTTCCAAATGAATAGTTAGCGCTGCTTCTTCAATTTTTCTCTTCCATGTGCGTTCCGGTGATAAAAATAGATTTTTTGCCAGCTGTTGGGTGATCGTGCTTCCCCCCTGGACAATCCGCCTTTCCCGGAGATTGCGGAGCAGGGCACGGCAGATACCCCCGATATCGATCCCGTAATGTTTGCGAAAATGGCGATCCTCAATGGCGATCGTTCCCCACTGCACTGCCAGAGGGATCTCCTCTAAAGGAATTTTGTACCGGTTTTCTACGTATCTTTCCGCGAGCACTTCACCGTCATCATAAAAAAAGCGGGTTGTCAGTGCCTGTTGGGCCTCCGGCAGATCGTCGATGCTGAGCACAAGGTAGGCAAAATAGAACAAAAATGCTGCACCGCAAAGAGATAAAAGCAAAAAAAGTATTGCCAATAGTCTTAGAATTCTTCGGAACCAAATTTTTTTAGGGTTTCTCTTCATAATTGTTTATCCTCAATATTACAAAGTAGTATCATCCACATTGCATACCCTATATATTTTATATATTATGTCACCTTTTAGGCAAAAAAATTTACAAACTTGTAAAAAAGTAGCTTTACATATCTTTTAAGTATAATTTTGTGCAGGCAAAAGCTTTTTTATTGTTTATTTTTAGTTGGGTATTTGTTATAATTTTTGGAGTGTATAGATTTAGATTTAAAAGTATAATTAAGAAAGTGGGCGCCGCTGTATGTTACCGACACCAAAGAAATTTAAAATTGTTGCTGCTTCAGCAGAGGGGGATTACCCGCTCAGCGCCTTTGATCATGCGCTTTTGAAGGCCGGTATCGGCAACGTGAATTTGCTCCGGATTTCCAGCATACTACCCCCTGGTGCAGTGCAGGATCAGGATATGCTCATCCCCCCGGGATCTCTAGTTCCCACTGCCTATGCCAAAATTGACTGCGAGCAGTCCGGCACCTTAATTTCAGCAGCTGTTGGTATCGGTTTTTCCAAGGATACTTTTGGGGTGATTATGGAGTATTCCGGAAAATGCGGCCGCGAACAAGCGGAAGAACAGGTTAAAGGGATGCTTAAAGAGGCTTTTGCTAATCGTGATTTAAAGCTGCAGAAGACTTTAGTGCTGGGGGTAGAACACCGCGTGCAAAAGGCTGGTGCCTGTATTGCAGCAGTTATCCTGTGGTATTAGGGCTGCCATCTAAAGAGGGGGCTGACGATAATTATGGAGCTGTGGTTTACGGAAAAACAGACACCGTACCTGGGGTTAAGCTGTGCTGTAAAGGGTGTCCTCTACAGTTGCCGGACCGCGTTCCAGGAATTGGCCATCCTAGAAACCAGCCAGTTCGGGCGCATGCTCGTGCTCGATGGTATGGTGCAGACAACAATTTTTGATGAGTATATCTACCATGAAATGATCGCACACGTTCCTCTTGTTACCCATCCGCGACCTCGACAAGTGTTGGTTATCGGCGGTGGAGATGGAGGCACAGTACGCGAGGTGGTTAAGCACCAGCGGGTGGAAAAGGTGACCCTGGTAGAGATCGATCGGGAAGTTGTGGAAGCGAGCCGGCGTTTCTTACCGGAACTAAGCTCTGCTTTAGACTCCCCCAAGGTAGAGTTAATCTGTACTGATGGCTTGCAGTATGTTAAAAATAAGCATGCTGTATATGATGTAATTATCGTTGATTCGACAGAGCCTGTAGGCGCGGCGGTGGGGCTGTTTAAAAAGGAATTTTATGCCGATGTTTACACGGCGCTGCGTGATGACGGGATTTTGGTCGCTCAGACTGAATCTCCTTTTTATAATCAGCAGCTGCTCAAAAGCGCTTACCATAATATAAATTCTTTATTCCCCCGGGTTCATCTCTATCTGGCCAATATTCCCACGTACCCCAGCGGCCTATGGAGTTTTACTATCGGTTCCAAAAAATATGATCCGCTGAACCCATTACCGCCTGAAGAACGACTTACCGTTAACCGCTATTATACTCTGGGGGTGCACCGAGCATCGTTTTCCCTCCCGCCATTTATCAGCAGGCTATTGGAGGCCTAAAATGAATACGAAAGAAGGTTTTTTCTGCGGCCTAGAGGTTGTACAAGACAGCACTTTTCTTGGCGCTTCCGCTGATTTCCAAGCAGCAAAGGTTGTTCTTTTAGGTGTTCCTCTTGACCAGACAACCAGCTATCGTGCTGGGACGAACCAGGGTCCGGAAGAGATTCGAAATGTATCTCAAGTATTAGAAGACTATAGCCTTTATCTGCGTGCCGGATTTTCCCCGTACACTTTTTATGATTGCGGCGACCTATTGCTGCCTCGTGGTAACCTTAACAAAAGTCTGCAGCTTATCGAAAACGCTGTGGAGAAAATTATTGAGGCAGGAAAAGTGCCTTTGCTCATCGGCGGCGAGCATCTTTTAACCTTTCCTACAGTAAAGGCATTATATCGCCGCTATCCGCGGCTTGTTATCCTACACTTTGATGCTCATGCTGATCTGCGCGATACTTATCTTGCAGAAAAGCTTTCTCACGCGACGGTAATGCGGCGCGTACTGGAACTAGGCGCTGTAAGCATCTATCAGTTTGGCATACGTTCGGCTACAGCGGAAGAAGAAAAAGTAGCGGAGCAGTTTACTTATTTTTATCCTTATACCGTCAAGGAGAACCTCAAGCGTTGTTTGCCCAGACTAAAAGGCTCTCCGGTCTATATTACATTTGATATTGATCTGATTGATCCCGGATTTGCACCGGGCACTGGCACTCCTGAGCCTGGCGGGATTTCCCCGCATGAGCTGTTTTCCATATTACCGCTTTTACGGGAGCTTAAAATAGTTGGTTTTGATTTGGTTGAGCTGTCGCCGCCATACGACAACGGACAGATTACAGCTGTTTTGGCGGCAAAGATTATCAGAGAGATAATTCTATTGATTAGCTTACAACAGCAGGCGTAAATATCCCCGAAGAGAAGGAGGCGCAGGTGCTGCGCGAGACATAGTAGGCTTTTTACAGGTGTGGTTGGGAATTTACTTTTTGTAAAACCAAAGCTTTCCCTACCTGCACCTCTGAAAATTTAATGTTTGATGGGGATTGTAGGCCTTTTATAGGTTGTCTCATTGCCCGCCCGCCGTCTAAACTAAAGAGGGGAAGAAAGGGGAGCAAAGATATGTCCAAGCATATATTCGTAACCGGAGGTGTTGTTTCTTCCCTAGGTAAGGGGATTACTGCGGCGTCCCTCGGCTGCTTGTTAAAAAACCGTGGGTTAAAGGTTATAATCCAGAAATATGATCCTTATATTAATTTTGATCCGGGCACAATGAGCCCCTATCAGCATGGAGAAATTTTTGTCACAGAGGATGGTGGCGAGACAGACCTTGATCTCGGGCATTATGAACGTTTTATTGATCATAATCTAAAAAAGAACAACAATGTAACCTCCGGCAAGATCTATTGGTCCGTGATCGAAAAGGAGCGTAAGGGTGCTTACAAGGGGCACACTGTGCAGGTAATACCTCATATTACTAACGAAATAAAATCGCGTATCCTTAATCATGCCGGAGAGGAAGCCGATGTAGTAATCACTGAGATCGGCGGCACTGTAGGGGATATGGAAAGCCTTCCTTTTTTGGAAGCTATTCGTCAAATTAAAACAGATCTCGGGCGTGATAACGTCCTTTACATTCATGTAACCCTTGTTCCCTATCTGCCCACTGCCGGAGAGCTAAAAACAAAGCCCACTCAGCATAGCGTTAAGGAGCTGCGCAGTATTGGTATTCAACCGGATATAATTGTCTGTCGCAGCGAACACCCACTATCAGCAGAGATAAAGAAAAAGATTTCTCTTTTTTGTGATATTAATGAGAAGGACGTTATAGAGAACCGTGATTCTGCGATCATCTATGAGGTTCCGCTTTTATTAAAAAAAGAAGGATTTGATCAGCGTGTCATAGAGAAGCTGAAGCTGAACTGCCGGGAGGCAGATATGTCTCATTGGAAGCGAGTAGTTATTAAAACAAAGAACCTTGAAAGGAAAGTTACGATCGGCCTCGTGGGCAAATATGTTGCCCTACGAGACGCTTACCTGAGTGTTTCAGAGGCCCTTTGCCATGCGGGGATAGCACACGACAGTAAGGTCGATATACGCTGGATCCAGGCAGAGGACTTACAAGCGGGAAACTATGCAGAACACCTCAAAGGACTTGATGGGATAATTGTTCCCGGCGGTTTTGGCGACCGCGGTGTTGAGGGTAAGATTAATGCTTTAGAATATGCTCGGCTGGAGGGTGTTCCACTGCTGGGAATCTGTTTGGGAATGCATTGCGCTTTGATAGAGCTTACGCGAAACTGCTTAAACTTGAAAGAAGCGCACTCCACGGAGTTTGATCCGCAGACACCTTACCCGGTAATTGACCTTTTATCAGAGCAGAAGGAGGATGAAAACCAGGGAGTCGCAATGCGCCTAGGAGCTTACCCTTGTCAAATTGTCAAGGGGACGCGCACATACGCTGCTTATAACCAGGAGCTAATTTATGAACGACACCGTCACCGCTATGAATTTAATAACGTATTTCGCGAACTCCTTGCTAGTGTAGGGGTGATCTTTAGCGGCGTTAACCCGGAAAAGGATCTAGTAGAGATTATTGAGCTTAAAGATCATCCCTGGTATGTTGCTACTC
>JAAZDR010000124.1 GCA_012512705.1 Bacillota bacterium | reverse complement strand
GGTGAGCAGGTAAACCCCTGCTATTTTTCTCTGTCGCGGGATTTTCTGCCAACACTTTATAAATTGCTGCCTCATTGCTGATAATTTCTTAAATATATTAATTTTCACTGGATATCACCTCAAAAAGGTATTATATCCAGCTATCGTCAATTTATTCTATGGATCCCTTTATTTCATAAAAGGAACTCAACTCCACTCCTTGATAATAGTAAGTTAAAATCTCTTCATAATTAAAACCTTGTTCAGCCATTCCTTGGGCACCATACTGACAAAGCCCCACCCCGTGACCCTTTCCCCTGTTTTCAAAGACAATCTTTCCTTTATCGAGCCGCCAGGTAAAATATGTAGAAGGCAGACCTGTAAGCTGGCGGAAATCTGTGCCCCTATATTCTTTTCTCCCCACCCTGATTTTTCCCACTCTGCCAGACGATGTAAAGGAGAGAAGCTCAAGATTAGGCAGAGAGCTTGAAAATACCGGCAGTGCCTCCGGATAAGCTTGGAAAAGGGCTGCGAACTCCGCAACGCTAAAAACTGTCTCCATACTATAAACTGGGGAATCTTGGCAATAAGGACATTCAATGCCCCGCAGGCAGCTGTGCTCACCAACCCAAACATTTTCAGCATCCTCAGTGTGGCCGCCGCAATTTGCATGATAGACAGCATTGATCAGCTGACCTTCATAGATGAGGACTTCGCCGGCTGTCTCCTGCACAGCTTCTTTAAGCTTAGCATAATACTGCTCAGCTGCTTCCGCAGGCCACTTCTCTTTTACCTCTTCTTCTTTTAGCCAGGCTTGACAGTGTGTGCTATCAGTGCAGATATCAGCAACTACCCCGTGCTTTTCACATCCTTCTCCACCCAGAAGAGCTGATTTTTTTAAGGTATAGGTGCGGGCAGCAACAGCCTGAGCTTTCAGTGCTTCCTTGCCAAAATGAGCAGGCACTTCAGCTGCCAGTACTCCGATTAAATAGTTTTCAAGCGACATCTCCTCAAGTTTTTCTTCTTTCTCGTTATAAACAACGAGCATAAGTTCGGTGTTTGTTTTGCTGCCGCCAACCTCCTTTCCCCCAGTGTTCTCTATCTCAGTTAGCGCCATGATGCGCCCACCACCGCCGAGTATTATCGCCGGCAAAAGTAAAATTGCTGCCAAAAAAGCCAGGGTCAGCGGTCCCAGATTTTTTTGAAAGCTGACCATATTTTCCCTCCGGGGTTTGTCTTCTCCAAGATAAGTATGTTTCTGGCCAACCGATTATGTATAAAATATAAAGTGCCCTCCCGGACACTTTATATTCCATCCCTATTTTCCTTTTTTATTATTCGTCTATGTCCTTACCTGCACCTTTCGTTCAGTCCGTCTAAGCCTTGCCCCGAGCTTTAACAACCGCTGGTCAAAGTTTGCATAACCCCGATCAATGTGATGGGCCACCCTGATCTCAGTAACCCCTTGAGCAGCGGTAGCAGCGAGGACGAGCGCCGCTCCCGCACGTAGATCTGTAGCATATACTGGTGCGCCACGCAGGCTTTCCACCCCTTTAATAATCGCATTGCGGCCGTCAATACGAATCTGTGCTCCCATTCGGCAGAGTTCTTCTACATGCATAAAACGGTTTTCAAATACTGTCTCGGTAATCACGCTCGTCCCGTTGGCCAGAGTAAGCAGGGCCATGAATTGCGGCTGCAGGTCTGTAGGAAATCCAGGGTAGGGTAAGGTTTTGATATCCAGCGGGCGCGGTTTATCTTCCATAGCCACGTGCAGTACCCCATCAAAAATTTCTTCCACATATACCCCTGCCTCCTGCAGCTTTGCAATTACGGACTTCAAATGCTCTACGAGAACATTCTCCAGGATAATCTCGCCCTTGCTTATCGCTGCCGCGATCATAAAAGTTCCTGCCTCGATACGATCAGGGATAATCGTATGATGGGTACCGTGCAGCGAAGAGACCCCCTCAATACGGATCAGCGATGTCCCTGCTCCGCTTACACGCGCTCCAAGCGCATTCAAAAAATTTGCCAGATCAACGATTTCTGGTTCAGCTGCCGCGTTTTCCAGAACTGTTGTCCCCTCAGCAAGGGTTGCCGCCATCATAATATTTTCTGTTGCCCCGACACTGGGGTAATCGAGATAAATTTTAGTTCCCTGCAGTTTTTTTGCTTCTGCCTCGATATAGCCATTCTCCATACTGAACTCCGCTCCCAGCGCCGTCAGACCTTTGAGGTGCAGATCAATAGGCCTGTTGCCGATCGCACAGCCTCCGGGCAGCGAAATCTTCACACGTCCAAAACGAGCCAGCAAAGGCCCGGTCACAAGAAAAGAGGCCCGCATGCGGTGAACGTAGTCATGAGGAGCCGTATAATTTTGTAATGACCATTTGCTGATTTTAATCCGCTCTTTCTGACGAATATGCTGTAACTTTACCCCCAGGTGTTTTAAAAGGTGGCTCATAGTGCGGACATCTTCAAGATCCGGCACTCCTTCAAGTTCAACTGCTTCCTGAGTCAACAAACATGCCGCCATGATCGGAAGGCTGGCATTTTTAGACCCTTGTATGCGCACTCTACCTTTGAGAGGAATGCCCCCTTCAATAATTATCCTAGACAATAATTGCTCCTCCTCAGTTATTAATAAGCGCCTTCAATTAGCGGCACTCCTATCCATATCCGCGTCTTTCCTCGATAGCTGTCATAGCGCATCGCAAGATTAAGGTTTATAGGTTTGTTATCAGCGGAAAGCACGTATTCTGATACTAATGGCGAATAAGCAGTAAGGCTGATCAGGTTGCCATCATTGATTTTTTCTTTGACTTCTCCTTCTAAAAAG
>JAAZDR010000123.1 GCA_012512705.1 Bacillota bacterium | reverse complement strand
TTCCCCAGGAGCCCCTTTTTCCAGCAATATTTCTAGCCCGTCGAGGGCATCTTCCACATAGACAAAAGTACGCGTCTGTCTGCCGCTGCCGTACATTAAAAGAGGTTCGCCTCTTAAAGCCCTGCTTACAAATGTGGGGACAACCATACCGTATCTTTCCACCTGATAGGGAACGATAACATTAAAGAAGCGTCCGATTTTGACCCTTGTCCCCAGCTCTCTGAAGTAGGCTAAGGCCAGGTGTTCTTCAATTAATTTCCCCACTGAATAGAGCCAGCTCCCTTTATAGGTGGGGCCGAGAAGGGAATCCTCGCCTTCGCTGACTGGTGTGTGGAGAATTTTACCGTAGATGGCGGAGGAAGAAGCGATAAATATTTCTTTCTCTAGTTTGCTCGCTGCCTCCAGGACATTTTCCGAACCAAGGTAGCTCACTTTCAAGGTTTCGCGCCCTCGGCTCATCGCCAGACGCACCCCGACTACTGCTGCCAGATGGATAATGCGGTGGCATTCAGAGGCGGCAGAAAAAACAAGTTCCCTGTCGAGAACGCTGCCTTTAATAATCCGCGCCTTTGTGCCCCGGAGCCTGTTTTCGCTAGCGGAAAAATTGTCCAGTACGCTGACCTCATCTCCCTGCTCTAAAAGGCGAAGCGTAAGGTGAGTGCCGATAAACCCTCCTCCTCCAGTGATCAGATAATGCAATCTCTTCTCGCCTTTCTTTAATCTTCATTATCTTATGCTTTTGTCCGGTCAACGGTTCCGCTAATAAATTTTGCCTGCGGGCTAACACAATCTCTACTTTGATTGCGTACAATTAATTAATTAGATTGAATAAAGCACTGCAAAAAGGAGGGTAGAAATTATGGCGAGCAATTTGAGCCAGCAGGTTAATATTGTCTTGAGGCCTTCCGATACCCTTTTTGGGCTAGCGAGTATTTTTAATGTCAGCGTTAATGAGATCTTGGCCGCTAACCCGGGGATTGTTGATGCAAATGTTGTTTTTGTCGGGCAAATTGTCACCATCCCTACTGCTCCGCCAGTAGGTCCGAATCCGGGATTTAATCCGGCGCAGCACTTAGTACGGAGCGGCGACACACTTTTTTTTATCGCCCAGCAGTATGGATTAACCCTTGACCTATTAATCGCCGGAAATCCACAGATTCCAAATCCGAATGTAATTCAGGTTACCCAGGTGATCAATCTTCCTGTAACTCCCCCCCTGCCACCGGATCTCCCAAATACTGTCCCGCTTTATGTTACGGGGGGAGAAACTCTGACCAGTATTGCCCAGCGTACCGGTGTTACAGTGGCCGATATCCTGGCTGTCAATCCCCAGATCGAAGATCCGAACCTGATAAGGGTCGGCCAGATCATCAATATCCCGACGGGTGAAGTGGAGATTCCTGAGAGGGCACTGAATATCGTTGTTAGACCGGGTGACACCCTCTTCCAACTGGCACAGGTCTTCGGGGTTACTGTTGAGGATATACTCGAGGTCAATCCAGGGATCACTGATCCAGATGAAATCCAGCCAGGTTTAATTGTCTCTATTCATGCTGAGCCACCGGTCGGTCCTGATCCGGGGTTTGCCTTTGCACAGCATCTCGTCCGCAGTGGAGAATCCCTCTTTTCGATCGCCCAACAGTACGGGATTTCGATTGATGCACTGATTGATGTTAACCCGCAGATCGAAGATTCGTCACAGGTTTTCGTTAATCAGGTAATTAATCTTCCAGTAACGCCACCGCTTCCACTCGGGCTTATCGGTGCCGTTCAGGTTTATGTCAGCGCTGGTGAAACGCTGACGAGCATCGCCCGGCGTTTTGATGTCAATCTCAATGATCTAATCGCTGCTAACCCGCAGATCGAGGATCACAACTTTATCTTTGCCGGCCAGATTATTAATGTGCCGGTGGTTTAAAATTAAAAAAGCATAGGGGTATAGCATGAAAAGCGGCAGGCTGGCGGTTGCTTCGGATAACCACCAGCCTGCTTTTTGATTAGAGCAGGGTCTGCCTCTGTCTGTCTGTTAACAAAAAAAGGAATATACTTTTAATATTATTTTGCAGGAATAAATGCGGCTGTTGTGGAATAAAATAATCTAGTGTTTTGTTATATGCTATTTTAAATAGCTTTAGGAAACAGGTGAGTATAGGTGCCATCTTACCCCGAGATCCGCGCAACACGTGCGGAGATTGATTTGGACAACCTTGGGCATAATCTCCGGGAATTTCGCCGCTATCTTTCTCCACAGACGCGCATCATGGCTGTAGTTAAAGCTGATGCCTACGGACACGGGGCTGTTGAAGTATCCCGTGCGGCACTGGAACACGGGGCCCAGTCTCTGGGGGTGGCAGCGCTCGAAGAAGGAATTGAGCTTCGCTGCGCCGGCATCAAGGCGCCGATCCTGCTTCTTGGCTATACTCCAGCCAGCCAGGGGAAAAAACTTATTCAATACGGCCTGGAGGCAACAGTATTTACGTGGGAGACAGCAGCTGCCTTTTCTGGTGAAGGGGTAGCGGCAGGCCGTCCCGTACCGGTGCATATTAAAATTGATACAGGGATGGGCCGTATCGGCGTTCAACACCAGGATGCTTTATCTTTTATTCGGCGGGTTAGCGAGCTTCCAGGACTGGAGATAAAGGGAATTTTTACGCATTTTGCCACCGCTGATGAAGAGGACAAGAGCTATGCATATGAGCAGTTTCGCAGATTCAAGGAGATCATTGCTGCTTGTCGCGCTTCAAGGATAAAAATCCCTCTCCTTCATGCCGCTAACACTGCTGCGGCAATTGATCTTCCTGAGACCCACCTTGATCTGGTTCGTTTGGGAATCGGCCTTTATGGCTGTTATCCTTCACCGCTGATCAAAAAGGAGAAGGTGAAACTTGCCCCTGTTCTTTCTTTTAAGACAAGAATCGTGTACCTAAAAAAAGTCCCTGCGGGCAGTGCGATTAGCTACGGGTGCACATACCATACTTCACGAGAGTCCCTGATTGCCACAGTGCCTGTTGGCTATGGCGACGGATACCCGCGAATCCTCTCCAACCGGGCGGAAGCACTGCTGCACGGTTGCCGGGTACCGGTTGTCGGCCGGGTCTGCATGGACCAGCTTATGCTCCGTGTAGACGAGGTGCCTGATGTTGCCGTCGGCGATGAGGTAGTACTTTACGGGCAACAGGGTGAAAGCGTAGTAGGAGTGGATGAGATCGCCCATCTTGCAGGAACAATTAACTATGAGGTTCTCTGTGCCGTCAGCAAACGCGTTCCACGCCTTTATTATTCCGGAGGAAAGCTTGCCGCTGTGCGCGATTTTTTAAATTAAGCTTTTGCTTTTGTCGATGTAAGCGTGGGGCTGTTCTTTTTTCTGGCAGTATTGCATAAACATTTTAACAAAGATATATAATAAAACTATATTACCCTGTCCGATATCTATTTAGGGGGTGTATTCCCATGGCGGAAACAAAAAGAATTATGATAAGCTTGCCTCATTGTTTGCTGGAAGAAGTAGACGGTATTGTTGCTTCTGAAAAACGTACACGCAGTGAATTTATTCGTGAAGCAATGCGTCTTTATCTGCAGGAACGCAAAAAACAGCGTATCCGGGAAAAAATGCGCAAAGGTTACCTAGAGATGGCCAAACTAAACCTCGCCCTTTCTAAAGAAGCATTTGAGGCGGAAAATGAGGCCGTCATGATTAATGAGCAGATGGTCAGCGGAGAGTGACCACGGTGGAAGTTAAACGCGGGTATATTTTTTATGCCGACTTGAGCCCGGTTGTCGGTTCGGAACAGGGTGGGATAAGACCAGTACTCATAATTCAAAATAACGTTGGTAACAGGTATAGTCCGACAGTTGTCGTGGCAGCGATCACTTCTCAGATCAATAAGGCCAAGCTGCCGACGCATGTGGAGGTAGATGCAAAGACCTATAATCTGGAGAAAGACTCCGTAATTCTTCTTGAACAGATTCGCACCATCGATAAACAGCGCCTGCAGCAAAAAGTGACAGAAATTGATGAAAAGCTCATGTCCCAGGTCGATGAAGCGCTAAAAATAAGTCTGGGACTGATTGATTTTTAAGTCTGCTGACCCTCACTTTTGTAATCAAAAAGTTTTTTTAAAGTTTGTTAACCATTATCCCTTCACTGCCATAAGCTAATAAAGGTGGTGAAGATGAAAAATAAAATCGGTATAACCTGCTCCTATGATTACAAAAGGAGTTATTTTTTTCTATCCCACAGCTATTTTTCTGCCATCGTCAAAGCAGGAGGGGTACCCCTGCTTTTACCCGCCATGCTTGATTCCTCTCACGCCCCGGCAGTTTTAGAGAATATAGATGCCCTTGTGCTTACTGGCGGCGGTGATGTTGACTCATATTTATTCAACGAAGAGCCGCATCAGCAGCAGGGAGAAGTAGACCCTCCCCGCGATCACTTTGAGATTGCTTTGATCCGGGAGGCTATGAAGCGCGATTTGCCGGCGCTCTGTATCTGCCGCGGCCTACAGGTGTTGAATGTTGCTTGCGGTGGAACACTCTACCAGGACTTAGAGTCCCAGAGGTTGTCGCCGCTGCAGCACTTTCAGCGCACACATCGCCCATTCCCCTCCCACAGTGTTACCATTAAGCCAAAAACGTTGCTCTTCTCCATCCTTAACGAGAAAAAGATCCGCGTCAACAGTATCCATCACCAGGGGATTAAAGGCTTAGCCCCGGAGCTAAAGGCCAACGCTCGATCTGCCGATGGTCTGATAGAAGGGATAGAACACCCGGGCCTAACTTTTATCCTTGGTGTGCAGTGGCACCCGGAGACGCTGGAAAATACTCCCCATGCCCAAGCTCTTTTCCGGGCACTAGTGGAGGCTGCAAAAAAATATAACAAAAATAGCTGCTAGCTTCTTGCTTTTTTGGGCGACTGGGATTATAATATATAGCAACAATTTAGTAAACGCGAAATTGATGATGGGCAGTAAGGCGGAGCTCTGCTTACAGGGAGCCGGTGGTGCTGCAAACCGGTAGTAGAACCGCTTTCTCCAGCCCGGAGAGGGTGAAGGAAAGCCGGCAGTTCTTCTCATTTTGAAATTTGGCAGTAAGAAGAAGCCGTGCGAGTAATTTATCCCGGCCGATGCCGTTATTTCTTAAGAAGCGGGCGCTTTCCACCCGGGTAACAGGGATTTGCAGGGGGAAGGCGACCAATCAGGGTGGCAACGCGGGTTACCTCCGTCCCTGTTTAGAGG
>JAAZDR010000122.1 GCA_012512705.1 Bacillota bacterium | reverse complement strand
GTATTATTACAGTTATCTACGGTGCGGTAACGGGAACCGCAATCGGCGCCCGTTTCAGCGCTTCTTTTATTCCTGGTTTTCTTTTGGCGATCGGTATGAGCGTTTTGGTTGCCGCGACAGGGAAAAAACGCAACTTCCCCAAGGTGGAGACCAAGTTTTCTTTTAAAGAACTTGCCTTAACATTTAAAGATACATTTCTGGCATTACTTATGCCGTTAATAATCATCGGCGGTATCCTTGGTGGTATTTTCACGCCGACGGAGGCTGCTGCTGTTGCCGTGTTTTATGCGCTGGTAGTCGGCATTTTGATTTTCCGCTCGATTACTGTTAAAGATATTTATCGAGCTTTAAGCAACTCTGTACGCACATCGGCAATGCTCTTCTTCATTATTGGTGTGGCTGCAATTCTTGGATGGATAATCGCTCGCATTAACCTGCCGGTAATAATGGCTGAGTTTTTTCTCTCCCTGAGCGATAACCCGAATGTGATCTTCTTATTGGTGATTTTACTCTTGCTTTTCGTAGGAACCTGGCTTGAAACCGGAGCAAGCTGTATTATCTTGGCACCGATCTTGGCCCCGATGATGGAAATGCTCGGTTTTCACCCGGTTCACTTTGGGACGGTTATGATTGTAACCCTCAATATCGGTTTAATTACTCCGCCTTTAGGTGTATGTCTCTTTGCTGTTGTTAGTGTTGGCAAGGTGCGTTTTGAAGATGTTGTTTCTGAAATTTGGCCCTATATAGCTATGGATGTTGTCGTGGTCCTCATACTAGTCTTTATTCCGGAGTTAACCCTTTTCCTGCCGCGCCTATTTGGATTTATTTAACTAATCTCTACTGGATTCTGCTTAGGGGGTATAGGAGTGAAAGAAAAGGTTGTTATCTGCGATTACGAATTTCCAAATATTGACCGCGAAAGAGAGATTGTTGAGGGATACGGCGCTGAACTTGTGGCTGGACAGGGTAAAGACAAGGGCGAACAGTATCTTATTGATCTTTTAAAAGATGCTGATGGGATCATTAATCAGTATAGTAAGCTCACTGCTAACGTGATTAACGCCCTGGAAAAATGTAAAGTGATCGTCACTTACGGTATCGGCGTTGATAAAATTGATGTAGAAGCGGCAAGTAAAAAAGGAATTATTGTCTCTAATGTTCCCGACTATTGTATCGAAGAAGTTGCTGACCATGCTTTTGCTATGCTTATGGCTCTAGGCCGGGGCCTTTTTAAGCTGGACAGATGTACTAAAAAAGGAAATTGGAGTTTTAGAAATGCTGCTCCGCTTTTTCGTACCAGTGAGTGCACAGTGGGGATCATTGGATTTGGTAGGATCGGCAGTATGTTAGCGAAGAAAATATCCGCATATAGATTTAAAGATATTATTGCCTATGATCCTTATGTCAACAGACAAACAATTGAAAGCTATGGGGTAAAAAAGGTTGAATTTGAACAAGTTTTAAGAGAATCTGACTATCTTTCTATTCATGCTCCGCTTACAGAAGAGACACGACATATGATTTCTGAGGACGAGCTGCGGAAGATGAAGAGCACTGCTTACCTGATTAATGTTGGTCGTGGCCCGATAATAGACGGCTCTGCTCTTTATAAAGCGCTATCAGAGGGGTGGATCGCTGGAGCGGGACTCGATGTTTTTGAAGAAGAGCCGCTGTCTCCAGACTCTCCCTTGTTAACGCTTGATAACCTTATTGCTACACCGCATGCCGCATTTTACTCCAAACAATCTTTAATCGAGCTACAAACTAAAGCGGCCGAAGAAGTAGTTAGAGTGCTTAGCGGAAACCCACCACGTTCAGCAGTTAATCTCAATGATATTTCTAAAAAATAAAGCAAAGCTACAAAGTAAACTTTTCTTAAACCCCCTTGGTTAAATTCCCGGGGGTTTAAAACTTTCTAAATGTATGCCAAAGAGTAATTGACAGGTTTTTGTTGAATAGTTTATACTGTATACAGTATAAGTCTGTTTTTATTTTTTCCAACTAACTGGAGGCCAGAAATATGTCTACGAAAAAGTATCCCAATCTCAGCAATTACAAAACGATAGCCGAAGTTATCGCTGATAAAATAAGGCAAAAAATTATTGATGGAGAGCTAACTCCTAATGAAAGGCTTTCGCAGGAGCGTCTTTCCAGGGAGTTCGGTGTTAGCCGGATGCCGGTAAGGGATGCTTTATACAGCTTGGAAAAAGAGGGCCTGGTCACTGTTTCTCGCCGATACGGGGCAAAGGTTTGTAAACTTAAATTAGAAGACCTGCAGGAAATTTATTCTATTCGTGTGCCTTTGGAAGAGATGGCTACAAGAGAAGGTGTAAAAAGGCTGACTAAAAAGGAGTTGAAAGCCCTTACCGAAGCAGAAGAGAAAGCTGCCGAAGCAATTGATATTCATGACATCGACAAGTTCTTGCTTTATGATCGGCAGTTTCATTTTATTGTTTATGAAGCTTCGAAAATGCTACGCCTCATTGAATTTGTGTCTAACCTCTGGAATGCTACAGAACACTACCGCAGGATGTACTGCACCAAAATTGGACGCTTGGCGGTCGCTAAAGAAAATCATTCCCAATATCTTAAAGCCTGTCGCAAGAGGGATGTTGAAAGAGCGGCAGAGTTAACGAGAGAGCATATACTAGAAACAATGAATGAGATCAGCAAAGTTTTACAGGATTAAGGACGCATTGTTTTTGCTACAATTTTAAAAAGGAAGGTGAGCTGAGATGGAGAAAATGAAAGCGTTGGTAAAAACAGGGAAGGGGAAGGGCTTAGTTGAAATCCGTGAAGTTCCTGTACCAATAGCGAAAGAAAATGAAGTGCTTATTAAAATTAAAGCAGTTGGTGTTTGCGGAACAGATATTCATGTTTATCGGGACGAGATGGTCTATAACCCACCTGTGATTTTGGGCCATGAGTTTACAGGAACCATTGAAGCCGTGGAAGAAAAGGTTAAGGGATGGGAGAAAGGGGAAAGAGTGATCGTAGAGCCGCATTTGGGATCTTGCGGGATCTGCCGCTTTTGCCGTTCCGGTCTTATACAGCTTTGTCCCCAAAAAAAAGGTCCAGGCTGGATCATCGACGGGGCAATGGCCGAATATATAGCGGTACCGTATCACTTACTTCACCGCGTGCCGGATGATATGAGCGATGAAGAGGCTGGCCTGGCCGAGCCAGCAGCAATCGTTGCCAATGCTCTTTTGGATAGAAACCCGATTCAAGCGGAGGAGCTAGTAGTTGTTTTGGGCCCGGGTCCGATCGGTTTGCTTGCTGCACAGATTGCAAGAGCTTATGGAGCGCGTAAAGTTGTCCTTGCTGGGGTTGATTCAGATGAAGCCCTGCGGTTACCACTCGCCCGCAAGCTTGGGATCGATTATGTTGTTAATAGTCAAAAGCAAGATCTACCTGCACTAGTTGCTGATTTAAGTGATGGAGAAGGTGCTGATCTGGTAATCGAGGCTAGCGGTGCTGAACAGGCAATCAATCAGGCCATTGATCTGGTGCGTATTAACGGTCGTTTGTCAGTTATCGGTATTCCCACGCGCGAGCGCATTAACGTTGAATGGACCAAGGCTGTCTTCAAAGCAATAAACTGTGATTTTAGCTTTAGCTCAAGCTACCAGAGCTGGCAAAGGGTTGTTTCCATGGCTTCCCGCGGTCTTGTTGATTTAAAGTCTCTAATTACGCACCAGGCTCCTTTAGAAGAATGGGAGAGCGTATTTAAAGATCTCCAAGAAGGCAGGGGGGTGAAAGCCCTATTGCTTCCATAAATCTAGAAAGGCGCTGTCTTCCAGAGATAATGAGATATAGCTTTTTGCATTACGTTCCAGATCTTCAAAAGGGAATTCAATTAGAGGAGGTATAAAAGGGTGCAAAATCAAAAATTAAAGGACAAACTTGCGTTTGTGACTGGAGGAGCGCGGGGAATTGGCCGTGAAACCTGTCTTGCTCTCGCTGAATGGGGGGCGGATCTTGTTGTTAGTGATATTGACGCAGCAGGCGCAGAGGCTACTGCTAAAGAGGCTTCAGCTAAAGGAGTTAAGGCAGAAGGGCTAAAGTTGGATGTTTCCAGCGTGTCGGAAATTCAAAAAACTCTAAAAGAAGTTGCTAAGAAATATGGCAGGATTGATATTATTGTTAACTCTGCGGGGATAGGACCGACGACTCCAGTGTTGGATATTGATGAAGAACATTGGAATAGGGTAATGG
>JAAZDR010000121.1 GCA_012512705.1 Bacillota bacterium | reverse complement strand
CTACACACCTACCCGCAAGGGCTTCTGAAACTGCCTTTTTTACTTCTTCTGTCGGTTCCACTTTATTAATCTTAGCTGTTTTTACTGGAGTAAATTGGCTTTCCTGAAGGAGAACTTCCGTAATCGTATTTGGATATAGCTCAGACTCCACCCTGTTTAAAACAACATTAACAACTGCCACCTTGCCCTCGTAAGGCTCTCCTACAGCCTCAGCCGTGACCACCTTTTCTAAAAGAGCAATTTCTTCAGCGGACTTGTTCCTTACCCCGCGGCTGGCAAGGACAGCGGCATCTTCCTTTTCAATTATTATTTTATTCTCCGAAAAGAGGATTTCTTCTTCAATAAAATCAGCCTTTTTCCCCCAATTTTCTCCCTTTACTTTGTAGTTTAGCCGCTGTCCCTGCTTTATGGCCTCAATCCCTTCCATTTTTTTTGCATTTAACTCCTGTATGGGCGCACTGCTATCAAGCTCTGCATTAATCTCAATTTTCTTTAGATTTACTTTATTTGCGTTCCCTGTCAAAAGCATCCCCTGAACAGAGATCCCCATCAAGCTAAAAAATAAGATGACCGCAGCAACAGCAGCTCTACTTAAGCTGTTACCTTTTACTAAGAGCAAGACTACCTCTCTCCTCCCTCAACTACGATTAATTAGCTCTTTATATTTTGTGGATATTATTTCCATTATTTTAAAATTAATGCATTTTTACCGCCTAAACCTTTTTATAAAAAATAACCACCATTAGTGGGTGATATTTGGGTGATTGCTCTTGATAAAATACCCTTTTTGTTGGTATTATTTAACTTAGCAACTTCTACTATTTTTTATTATTATTTAATTTTTAAAGCCCTTCATTATATAAGGAGGCTTATCCATTGAATAATGGAATTCTTTTTGAGAAAGAAGCAGAAAGCCCGGTAACATTGCGGCATTATCTTGCCCAGCGCAAGCTCAAAATAAATGAATTTCTGCGTCTTGCCCTTCAATTAGCGATTACAGTTTCTCGTTTTCATAAAAAAGGCAGGATCCTTGAAGGAATTTGCGCAGACATGTTCTTGTTAAATACCATAGATGGCTCTCTCGTTATTTCCAACAACAGCTCACTCAATCAAGCCTTATTCTATCTCGCTCCGGAACAAACCGGCCGTTTAAATCGACCGGTAGATTTGAGAGCAAATATATTTTCTCTGGGTGCGCTCTATTATGAAATGCTTACTGGCAAGTTTCCCACAACCAGCAAAACAAAGTTAGAATGGTTTTCTAAACTAATGGCCGGAAATATTAAACCTACCCACCAAATGGAGGGAGAAATCCCCAAGGTTGTATCGGAAATTGTGATGAAATGCCTGGATAAGAATCCAGACAAGAGATATCAAAGCATATATGCTTTAAAAAAAGATTTGAAAAGATGCCTTGAGCAATGGCAAGAAAATGGAAGGATCAAGTCTTTTAAGATTGGCGAATACGATCCTCCCCTTTTGTTTAAAGGGTCAACAAAATTTTTTGGTCGAAAAGAAGAGCTGCAATTACTGCAGGCAGCTGTGGAAAGAGTTAGCTGCGGATCGCATGAAATAATCTTTATTAAAGGCAGCGCAGGGGTAGGCAAAACTTCACTGCTTAAACAATTTGCAAAACAGTTTAAGAAAAATAAGCAGGGTTTTTTTATCAGCGGCAGATACGAGGTCAGCATTATCAAGCTGAAAGATTATAAAACTGGTATTCCCTTAGGCAAAGCAGCCCTAACCCTTGCCGAGCAGAGCAGAAGCGCAGCGGAAAAATATATTGTTTACTTTTTATACGGAGCCTTTTTCCTCCCCTGGGTTGAGCATACCCGGCAAGGCGAGCCGTACCTGAAAGAAGCCATGAAAAATTGTCTGGAAGCTCAAGATTTCACCTACGCCGGTTATGCGATCACTTTTTCCCTCATTTCCCAGCATTTCCGGGGGATTCCCCTGCCCGAACTAGAAGCCAAAATTCGCTCATATTTAAAACTTGCGCCAAAAGTTAGCGACCCCTATTTCTCTTGTTTTTTAACGATATACAGACAGATGACGCTTAATCTGCTGGGCCTGACCATGGGACCGGACAGCTTCAGCGATCACTCTTTTGATGAAGAAGGCTTTATCAACGGCGAAACAGGCTATAAGATCAGGGAAAAAGAACTGTTTGACTATTACCTCTGTAAAAACCAGGTTTGTTACCTAATGGGTAAATACGACATAGCCCTGCCCTTTCTCAAAAAAGCTGAAAAGCTGACGAAATTGTACTTTGGCGAAGTCTACCTTGCGGATCACGCCTTCTATTACTGCCTGACCCTTACGGCAAAGTACCGTAGCGTTTCCATTGCTAAAAGAGCAGCTTTTTGGTGGCAGCTGTTGAAAAAAAATAGGCAGCTCAAGCATTGGGCCAAACATTGTCCTGATAATTATAAGCACAAACAACTTTTAATCGAGGCAGAACTTGCTCGCATACGTGGTAAAAATGACAAAGCAGCCCTGTTATATGACCAGGCCGTCAGATCAGCAAAAAAATACCAATATAAACAAAATGCTGCCATAGCTAACGAATGCGCCGCAAGATTTTATTTTTCGCGAGGGTTAGACGATCTGGCTGCAAAATGCCTTTACGATGCCTATGAGGGGTATCGTGCGTGGGGGGCAGAAACAAAGACTAACCAGCTCTGTTCTCAGTATCCCTGGTTAGCTGAAAAGGTAGGCTTGCACAGGCAAGCCCTCGTTCAATCTCTAAAACACTGGTGGACCCTACAGACAACAAATTGTCAGACTTAGTTGATCTGGAGTCCGCTAAAGCCAAATTCTTTTGAATTTACTTAATAATGCCGTTAAATTCACTGAACAAGGCCAGATTACTCTCAATATCCTGCTGGAAAAAAATGAGGCCGATCGTGTCGTTGTTCGCTTTGAGGTAGAAGATACCGGTATCGGCATCCCCATAGAAAAACAAGGAAATGTCTTTGAACCTTTTTACCAGCTTGATGAGGAATTAAGTAGTTTTAACGGTTCTGGCCTGGGATTAGCTATCTGTAAACGGCTAGTAGAATTAATGCAGGGGCAAATAGGAGTGAAAAGCATACGTGGAAAGGGCTCTACCTTCTGGTTTACCGTCCCCCTGCAGCGGCCCGATTCGACGGTTGAACCAGCAGAAGAGAAAAATCGTCTTTCCTCAACTGCACTACAGCTCCAAGAAAAAGATAAGTCAAAAACTGTTCTTGTCGTCGAGGACAACATCATCAGCCAAAAATTAATCTGTTACCAGCTCGAAAAGATCGGACTTAAGGTAGAGTGCGTTAAAAACGGGAAACAGGCGGTCTCAGCATGTGCACAGAATTCGTATACGCTTATCTTCATGGACTGCCAGCTGCCGGAAATGGACGGTTATGAAGCGGCAAAAAAAATCCGCAGCCAGGAAGCCGCGGGAAAGCGCAGAACCCCGATTATAGCCACTACAGCAGGCATAATGCCAGAAGAGAGAGAAAAATGCCTAAATGCAGGAATGGATGATATTTTAATTAAACCCATCAGTATTAACGATCTGAAAAGAATACTGGCACGCTGGCTGCCGGATTCTAACGCAGCATCAAGTGGGGGAGAAGAGGGGCTCAGTGATCAAAAGGATTCGCTTGTCAACTCCTTTGCCGCAGATTTTGTCCCTAGGAGTAAGAGGAACGAATTTAGTTACGTAGTCGTCTCCTCCCACTCCTAAACCCAAAATAATGTCGGAAGACTCACCCTTCGATGTCAAAAATATTATGGGCACATCGTTATTTTTTCTAATCTCGCGACATATATCAATACCGTCAATGTAAGGCAGAAGTATATCAAGTATAATTAAATCCGGCTTATGATTACGAATCAGGGTAAAAATATTACGGCCATCCTCAGCAGCGATTACCTGATAGCCCTCCAACATTAAATGATGCTGAACCACCTTCCTTATTACCGCCTCATCATCAACAACCAAAATTGTTTCTCCGGCCATTATACACTCACCTGTTTCTAATAATCCTGTATATTGATCATCATTAAACATTCACTTATTAAAAAGTATTTCCTCTACAATGTTAGAAACTTTATTAAAATGTAAGTAAAAGTTTAGTAAGATTTTATTAAAATTTTATCAAAAATTGTTATAAT
>JAAZDR010000120.1 GCA_012512705.1 Bacillota bacterium | reverse complement strand
GGATTGTAAGGTACAAAAAGTAAGCAGAAGGGAGTTTTGGTGCATGCTGGATAACGAAGAAAAAAAAGAAATATTAATCCCTGCTGCGGAGATAGCGGCAAAAATAAAGGAGCTTGGGGATAAAATTAGCGAAGATTATGCCGGCAAAGAACTCCTGCTGGTCTGTGTTCTCAAGGGTGCAGTAGTTTTTCTTTCTGATCTTATGCGGGCGCTCAAGATTCCGGTAAAGGTAGATTTTATTGCGGTCTCCAGCTACGGTGCCGCTACTGTTTCCTCTGGCGTAGTGCGCATTTTAAAAGACTTAGAGCAAAGTATTGAAGGCCGCCATGTGCTCATTGTCGAAGATATAATTGATACGGGTTTAACACTTAAGTATTTGCACAAAAACTTATGGGAACGTAAACCGCGTTCTTTACGCGTAGTAACTCTTTTAGATAAGCCGGAAAGACGCAAGGTTTCGTTCACGCCGGACTACTGTGGTTTCCAGATACCCGATAAATTTGTAGTCGGCTACGGTCTTGATTTTAATGAATATTACCGCAGCCTTCCGGAAATCTGCGCTTTGAAAAAGCCTTAGAGGTTAAAGAAGAGTGTGTTTTTTCCGTTTCTCGCAGATATTGGCCTGTGGCTTTCCGCTAGAATCGAGGATTCGCTAAACTGGGCAACTGCTTGTGTTTACAAACTGCTTATGATAAAATAAAAAAATGAGTAAAAACGACTGAATAAGAGGGGAGGTACGTATTTTTGAATCGGTTTCTGCGGCAGGCAACATTTTATATACTGATTCTACTAATTGTTGTTGCTCTTATGCAGCAATTTGGTAATATGCAGGAAACTCCGCGCCGTGTTCAGTATTACCCTGAATTTATCGAGCTCATTGAGAATAATGAACTTGAGTTTGTTGAACTAAAAGGCAATAATGTGGAAGGTACACTGAAAGACGGCACGCGTGTTGAAACTTATCGCCCTGAAGATGATAATCTTACGGCGCGTTTAATTGCTAACGATATACCTTTTCAGCCTGGTCCAGAAGAAGGGCCAGCCTGGTGGGTAAGTTTGCTAACATATCTGATGCCGTTCCTGTTGCTGATCGTTCCTTTTTTCTTTTTTATGCAGCAAACACAGGGTGGCGGTAGCCGGGTGATGAATTTTGGCAAGAGCAGGGTAAAGCTCCATGAAGTAGACCGAAAAAGAGTTACCTTTGATGAGGTTGCCGGGGCTGATGAAGAAAAAGCCGAACTGGTAGAAATTGTGGAGTTTTTAAAGGATCCTAAAAAGTTTATCGAACTGGGAGCGCGTATTCCCAAAGGAGTTCTCCTTGTTGGTCCTCCTGGCACTGGTAAGACATTACTGGCCCGTGCGGTTGCTGGCGAAGCAGGTGTGCCCTTTTTCAGTATCAGTGTTTCAGATTTTGTTGAGATGTTTGTCGGTGTAGGTGCCTCACGTGTGCGTGATCTCTTTGAGAATGCCAAAAAAAATTCCCCTTGTATTGTCTTTATTGATGAGATTGATGCCGTCGGACGTCAGCGTGGTGCTGGGCTGGGGGGCGGTCATGACGAGCGCGAGCAGACCCTTAACCAGCTGCTGGTTGAGATGGATGGCTTCGATGTGAACGAGGGAATTATAATTCTTGCTGCCACTAACAGACCTGATATTCTTGATCCTGCTTTGTTGCGCCCAGGTCGCTTTGATCGGCAGATTACGGTGAATTTTCCGGATGTTAAAGGGCGTGAAGAGATTCTTAAAGTCCATGCCCGCAATAAGTCTTTGGCCAAAGAAGTAGACCTGAAAGTGATCGCCAGGAGAACGCCAGGTTTTACAGGTGCAGACCTAGAGAATGTAATCAATGAAGCAGCCCTTTTGACCGGGCGTGCTAACAAAAAGAAAATTACCATGGATGAGCTGGAAGAGGCGATTGATCGCGTTATCGCTGGCACAGAGAAGAGGAGCCGCGTAATCAGTGATTTTGAGAAAAAGATTGTTGCTTACCATGAGGCCGGGCATGCACTAGTAGGTTATCTTTTGCCCCATACAGATCCCGTACACAAGGTTTCCATAATTCCGCGCGGTCGTGCTGGCGGTTATACG
>JAAZDR010000119.1 GCA_012512705.1 Bacillota bacterium | reverse complement strand
CCGCCTCTTCACCAGGCAAAAGGTCAAGGATCTCTACCGCATAGCCCTTCCGCTCCGCCCAGCGAGTGTACATGCGGAAAAGCATCTCCGTCCAATCCTGTGACTCAAGGCCCCCCGCACCAGGATGGAGGGCGATAATGGCATCGGCGTGATCATAGCGACCGTTAAAGAGAAGGGCCAACTCCATGGCATTAATTTCTTTCGCTGCTTCTTCTAAGAGAGCTGCTGCCTCGGCAATAAGGTCTGTGTCCTCTTCCTCTTCTTCCTGTGCTAGCTGCAGGTTAACCTCCGCCTCATCCAAAATTTCAGCTACTTTCTTCGCTTTACGGAGCTCTTCCTGTAAGGTTGAAAGCTCCTGCATTTTCTGCTGGGCTCTAACGGAATCACTCCAGAACGAAGGGTCTGCAGCTTCATTCTCCAACTCCTGTAAACGTTCCTGTTTCCTGCCTAGGTCAAAGAGAAACCCTCAGTTCTTCAAATTTACGACGCTGCTTTTTCAGTTTCTCCTGCACCTGTTCTAGCATCGTCAACCTCCTGAAATTATTTTACCCTCATCAGCTAAGTGGATACACGAGATAATCGCCTATTCTCTGCCACAACATTTTTTATACTTTTTCCCGCTGCCGCAAGGGCAAGGCTCATTTCGCCCTACTTTTTCCGCTTTTCGCGGCTGAAGTTTTGTTTTTTCTTTCTTAGCGGCAAAAGCTTTCAGTCCTCCTGCTTCCGGGGCAGTAGTGGAAGTGGAGGAAACAACAGCCTGCCGATCTGGTACCGCTGCAACGCGCACCCGGAAAAGAAGACGGATAACATCCTCCTGCAGAGAATTGATCATCTCTTCAAACATTTCATATGCTTCATAGCGATACTCCACAAGCGGATCCTGCTGCCCGTAAGCGCGCAGGTTTATTCCTTGACGCAGATCATGCATAGCATCAATGTGCTCCATCCACTTGCTGTCTACAGTGCGCAAAAGGATGACCCGTTCCAATTCGCGGATTGTCTTTTCGCCGAGCTCCTCCTCCCGGGCAGCATAGAACCTTACTGCGGCGTCCAGTAGTTTCTCCCGGATCTCGTCTCGCTCTTTAAACTCCAGTTCTGATGGCTTGAGATATCCTGTAGGGAGAAAAATACGTTCGCCGTATTTCACAAGACCCTGAAGATCCCAAACCTGATCATATGTTTTATCTTCGCAATAGCGATCCAAAGCACGATCGATTAGACTCTCGATCATCTCTTGAATATGCTTTTTAAGGTTTTCACCTTCGAGGACACGACGGCGTTGGGAGTATATTACCTCCCGCTGCTGGTTGAGGACATCATCATATTCGAGTACATGCTTACGAATCTCAAAGTTGCGGCCCTCAACCTTTTTCTGCGCGTTTTCAATAGCGCGGCTGATTAACGGATGTTCAAGGGGCTGATCTTCTTCCATGCCAAGTTTATCAAGGATAGAGGCAATATTACCGGAACCAAAAAGACGCATCAGGTCATCTTCAAGAGAGATAAAAAACTGTGTTGAGCCAGGATCCCCCTGGCGTCCAGCACGTCCGCGCAGCTGGTTATCAATCCGCCGCGACTCATGCCTTTCGGTGCCGATAACGTGAAGCCCACCGACCGCGAGTACTTCCTGGCGCTCTTTTTCCGTAGCCGCTTTAAACTCTTTCAATAACTGCGCGCAGCGTTCCGGGAAAAGCTCAACAAGATCGACAGAGTTTTGCTCATCGTGCTTCTCTGTATTGTTCCCTTGGCTTTTAACTGCCTTATCGCTCTGCAGCTTTCCTTCTTTGAATTCCTGGACCAGTTTTTTGCGGGCCATAAACTCAGGGTTCCCGCCAAGGACAATATCCGTTCCCCTTCCAGCCATATTCGTAGAGATGGTTAACGCTCCCTTACGACCGGCCTGGGCAATTATCTCTGCCTCTCGCTCGTGATTAACAGCATTTAAGACATTGTGTTTGAGACCGCGCCTTTTAAGCATGCGGCTCAACATCTCCGATTTTTCAACGGAAATCGTACCTACAAGAACAGGCTGGCCCCGTTCATGCCGGGAGGCGATCTCTTCTACCACAGCCCTGAACTTCGCCTGCTCTGTGCGATAAATAATATCAGGCAAGTCTTTGCGAATCATCGGCTTGTTTGTCGGGATAACTACAACGTCCATCCCATAAATGTTACGCAGTTCCTCTTCCTCAGTAGCTGCTGTCCCCGTCATTCCGGCTAATTTTTCATATATACGGAAGTAGTTCTGGAAGGTAATCGAAGCAACAGTACGACTGCTTTCCTGAACCTTTACGCCTTCCTTTGCCTCTATTGCCTGATGCAAACCGTCAGAATAACGACGCCCCCACATCAATCGACCGGTAAATTCATCGACAATGACAACCCTTCCATCATCAGTAACTACATAGTCCACATCTCTTTCATACAAAGTGTAAGCCTTAACCAGCTGGTTAAAACAATGGATCGGCTCCGCCCGACGGTCAAGGCTTTGTAATTCCTCCTGCGACTGATCGGCTATATCCTCTTCATTTTGTCCCTCACGGTCAAAATTAAGGAGCTTCCAAACCTGCGGATCCTGACGGGCAAGTTCTCGGTTTCCCTGCTCAGAAAGAGCAACTACGCCGGTAGCTTCATCAATGGCAAAATACAGCCTTTCATCCAGTTCTGGCAACCGCTTCTCCGTAGAAAGACGCTGTTTTTGCTGTTCCACCAACTTGGATATCTGAGAATCCTTTAAAATTTTTAGCAAAGACTTATTCTTCGGCATCCCCCGGCGGGCCATGAGCAGCAGCTCTCCTGCCTCCTCCCGCTCACCGGCGGCAAGTTTTTCCTGCGCCTCTTTCATCAACTCCCGCACAAGTCTCCTCTGTTTCTGAATCAGGGACTGGACAGGCCTGTTCCAGCGCTGGTAGAGTTCCCTTTCGCGGGACTCCACCTTGCTGCTGATAATCAAAGGCGTCCGCGCCTCATCAATGAGAATGCTGTCAACTTCGTCCACAATCGCATAATGCAGCTTGCGTTTAACCATACGCTCCTTGTAAAGAACCATATTATCACGCAGGTAATCAAACCCAAATTCATTGTTCGTACCATAAGTGATATCACAGTGATAGGCCGCACGACGCTCTGCTGCTCCTAGCCCATGGACGATCAAGCCTACGGAGAGCCCCAAGGCACGGTAGATTTTCCCCATCCATTCACTATCCCGACGGGCAAGATAATCGTTAACTGTAACTACATGCACGCCCTCGCCCCGTAGGGCATTCAAATAAGCCGGCATCGTCGCTACAAGCGTTTTCCCTTCACCGGTCTTCATCTCTGCCGTCCGACCCTGATGCAGCACGATACCGCCCATAACCTGAACATCAAAAGGACGCATTCCCGTATAACGACGCGCTGCCTCACGCACAACGGCAAAGGCCTCCGGCAAAAGTTCATCTTCGCTTTCCCCATTTTGCAAACGCTTCCTAAAAGTATCCGTCTGCCCACGCAGCTCGCGATCTGAGAGGGCTTTCATTTTCTGCTCCAAGGCGTTAACTTCTTCTACTTTCTTCCAAAGACGTTTTACTTCACGTTCATTGGGGTCACCAAAAATTTTTTTTAGCAACCCAGCCATAGATAATTCCCCCTCATATTTAAAAAGGAACCTTTTGGTTCCCTAACTAAAATCCACTACCACGATGCTCTTCTAACCTTCGGCTGAGTAGTTGAGCAATAAATGGGCACTAAATAATTTTATCATTAACGCCGGCCGTATACAACCCCCGAACGTCACCTGCTCGTGTCAGTGATCATCTGCCGGTTGACAAAGAGAAAGATCCCGGCCGCCAAAAAGATATCCCCAATGCTTACTACCCGCGTATAGGGGTAAGGTGGAGGTATAGGAATAATATCGCCGAGAAACCAGAGGGCGGTTCCCTCGTCAATGTAAGTATGCGTGGTATAAAGCTCCATCTCCAATCCTGTTAACTCCAGGGCTGTCGCAGATACAGGCATAACCCCGCCGTTAAAAGTAATCACCAGAAAATTTAGTAATACTCCGATAGCGGCAACCCTCAATGCAGAACCGTTACGATAGAGGGCATAGACAAGGAGCAGATAAGCAACGATCTGCAGATAAGAACCGTAAATGACAAAGAAAAATAACTCCTTACCGCCGAAAACAACCACTACAAAGCGCAGCAAAAGGGCGCAAAGTATAAGGGGGAAACATTTAATCTTCACCTCTGCAAGTCTAGCAAGCTTTCCGCCGCGTAAAAGTCCGATTATCACCGAGAGAATTAAAAGATCGATCATCCTGAATATTCCCCTTTCCGCCGTAAGACTTTTACCAGCGCTTCAACTATTTGAGGGTCAAACTGCGTGCCGCTGCACCTTCTTAACTCCTCTACAGCCTTTTCTACAGACATCGCATCGCGGTAAACACGTTTAGAGGTCATCGCATCAAACGCATCGGCCACAGAAACAATTTTTGCTCCTAGCGGTATTTTTTCACCATCAATGCCTGCAGGGTAGCCTCTGCCGTTAACCCACTCATGGTGGTAACGAATAATATTGGCATCACTACCTATAAACTTTATCCCCTCCACGATATTCGCACCGATTTGGGGGTGCGCACGGATCAAGTTGAGTTCCTCCGCTATAAGCTTTCCTTTCTTATTCAAAACACTTTCTGCAACCGCAATCTTGCCGATATCATGAAGGAGGGCGAGGTATTCTAATTTTTCAAGCTTTTCTTCGGAAAGCCTTAGCTCACGACCAATCTCCACTGCATAATAAGCCACCCGCTCCGAATGACCGCTAGTATATTTATCTTTAGCATCAATTGCTTTAACGAATGCTTTTATAGTGCTGAGGTAGGTGTTGCGCATCTCCGTATACTGCATAAAAGTATGGCGGGCAAGCAAAAGAGGGAGAAATAGAAGAAGCACTCCCGGCGTGCCGACCTGAACATAAAGCAAGGCCACCAAAACGCCAAGTGGAGAGAGAGCGAGATAATTAGGCAGCACCCACTTAAAATTCAATGCCCAGAGCTTTAAGGCAGAGGTGTTCTGAGAGAGAGAGAGGACAATAACCATAAAAGATACATTTAATAAAAAATATACAATACAGGTAGCGATGATCGCCAGTAAATTTCTCGGAAAGACAATCTCTTCTGGAACGCCTCCCAAGTATAAATAAACTTCAGCGGCAGCTACCGTACAAACAGCAATTTGGGCAACATTAAAAAAGGTGCGGTAAAAATATCTAGGGAAAAATTTAATATCCTTGAGGGTTATCTGACCGATTGCCGCCGGCCATGCGGCGACCGGACCGAAAATCAAAATTGCCGCCAGGATTAAGGCAAAGCCAACACTTACATAGCTTTCGCGCCAGGGCATCGCTACCTGAAACTGCTCTGCAGCCATAACAATTAACATAAAAAAAAGCAGCTTTGCTGTTTGCGGCTCATTTAGTACAGGTTGATAACGAAACAACAGATAAAAACCTAAAAAAGTTAGAGCCAATACATAGAATTTTACAGATGCACGTTCTCGAAAAAAAGACATTGCCCCACCCCTGAAATAAAAGGAGGGACCGGCATAGCTTATCTTACGGCCAACCCCATCTGAAATTGGCGCCTCCAGCAAGAATAAGCGTTCCAAGGACGATCATTACGCGGATCAATTTAGCCATCGTCTTTCCCCCTTCGCGGTTTTCTCCGCCTCACTCCGCTCCAAATAGGCGGGCACCGCTTCGCTTGGGGAAAAAAGGGCCGGTCCCTAAACTGCTATTAAGTTTAAGTAATAAAATTTTTTTCAACGTAACGATTTAGAGCATCAAGGACAGCACGGATCACTGATTCATTCTCATCGTCTTGAACAAGGGCGGAACCAACTAACTGCTGGTTCTCTTTTTCGCCGATTAAAGCAATAATCGCAATCGCCACCCGCGATCCACCTAAAGAAAAGAGGTTTACATTCTCAACAGAAGCAGTTAATCGGAGGCTCTCATCAAATACTTTCTCCACCGCCCTCACTGTTGCCTCCGCTACCATACGTAAACGGTTAGTTCGTGAATTTAAGCCTACTGCTTCTCCGGCAATGCACTGCCCGGAAGGAGTGATCAGTTCAACCTTGATTTCGAGGCGATTAGAACTGCGATAAAGAGCAAGGCTATTAAATTTCAAGCGCGGAATATTGTTAATTTTTAGATCCTCACCAAATTGAAGAACACTTACTTTTTTGTGGTCAATATCCCGCCCAAATTTAACTTTAAACAAAGTCTCAATATCCCGAACAATCTGTTTTGCAGTGCGTTTTTTTTCTGCGAGCACGTGGATCTCTTCAATGCTATCGTTGTCTTCACTGCCGACAATATTTACCGCTTTAATATCTTTAATTTTTTTTATACTTTTTTCAAACTGGTCAAAAAAGGGATTGTTCGGTGTTTTACCCATGTTAATCATCCTTCAAACAAGGCATTATGTATTGCGCGGTATGGTTCGCGTTCAGTTCATCTACCGTTATTCGACTAGGCTGACAGAATATCCTGCATTTTTTAGGGAAATATTAGGACTTGCACTAAAAAACCGCAACACACTCAGAGACAAAATGATGCCCCCAAAAATCAATATGGAAAAACCCGGCCAAATGGCCGGGTTTTATTAATAAACCTTATTTAATACTCAGGTTCGATTAACCCATAGTTACCGTCTTTACGACGGTAAACAACATTTACATCTTCGGTTTCCGCGTTAGCAAAAACAAAAAAGTCGTGACCCAAAAGATCCATCTGCAGTACTGCTTCCTCCACAGGCATCGGTTTTACAGCAAAGCGCTTTGTACGCACAACTCTCTTTTCTTCTTCTTCACGCTGATCATCCTTATACCTTTCATTAAGCTCTTTAAGACTAGTTTGACGAAGCCGCCTGTTGAGCCTGGTCTTATATTTATGAATCTGTTTTTCAAGCTTCTCCACGACCAGGTCAATTGAGGAGTACATATCGTCCGTTGCTTCCTCAGCGCGTAAAATTAAACCACTTAGAAAGACAGTAGCCTCGACAAGGTGATCTCCGCGTGTCACACTTAAAACCACCTGGCTTTCCACGTCTTCCTCAAAAAACTTGGCCAGCTTGCCGATCTTCTTCTCCACGTAATCCTCCAAAGCCGGAGTAACCTCGATGTTTTTTCCGCGCACACTGATTTTCATGGATCGTTCCTCCTTACTAGGAGCATTAGACTGAGAGCTCAATGAATAATATTCCCTATAGCCCCAAAAAATCCTCCCATTTAAAAAGAAAATCCCGTATACGGGATTTTCTAATTTTCGTTGTTCAGTTACCGTGCACTCACGAATTACAACTTAACAACATTCGCCGCCTGCGGTCCGCGGCTGCCTTCAACAATATCAAACTCAACTTCCTGCCCCTCGGCCAGGGTTTTAAATCCTTCTTCTTGGATAGCGGAATAGTGAACAAACACATCGCCGCCATCTTCCCGCTCAATAAACCCATAGCCTTTTTCTTGATTAAACCACTTAACTTTACCTTGCATTAAAAAAATACCTCCTAAAAAATTAAAATCCGTGAGCACACATACGCGTAACCTCACGTATAAAACATATCACATAGGCTGGGGCTTGTCAATTAATTATTACCAGCTTTTAACGCGCTGCGACAAGGATAAATACTTTTCCTGCCCCACCGGCAACCAAAGCATTGGTAGCTGCTTCGGCAGTAGCCCCGGTAGTGAAAACATCATCAACAACAAGTACTTCCATTCCCTTTTTTAATGGACGGCGTAGATGGAATGCACCACGAAGGTTGCGCAAGCGTTCCTCCCTGTTTAAACCAGTCTGGGAAGGGGTATCTTTCTTTCGCTCCAGCAGCTCTACATATGGGATATTCGTTAGACGCGACAGCTCCCGCGCCAAAAGAGCAGATTGGTTATAACCGCGTTCCTGCAGCCGCCGGTAATGAAGGGGCACAGCAGTGATTACCTCCGCCTGCAAGCCTTCCCAACTATCAAAATTTTCATAGATTAACTGGGCCAGCGGCCGGGCAAGGTGCCTCTCTCGCCCGTACTTAAAACGGTGGATCACCTTACGCCACTCCCCACGGTAATAGGAGACAGCACGCACGCTTTTAAACGTAAAGGTAAACCCGGCACACCATGGGCAACGATCACTTGTGCTATTTTTAGGCAGCGGTGCTGCACAGCGGAGACAGCCACCATCAGTTTTTTCCAGTTTAGGAAGACAGTCAGGGCAAACTAGTTCGCCTGTCCTTACAACTCGACAGCAGAAAAT
>JAAZDR010000118.1 GCA_012512705.1 Bacillota bacterium | reverse complement strand
GCAATTGTCGATTACCGGGAAAAAAACGGGCCTTTTAAAAGCATCGAAGAGTTGGTGCATGTCAGCGGTATCGGTGCTAAAACCCTGGAAAGCCTGCGTGAATTGGTAACGGTTAACTAAATTTTACATATATTTTGTATGTTTGCGGCAGTATAATTTAACAAGTATTTTTACTTTAGATCCTAATTTTTAGGAACTATCACTCAGGGCTGTTATTCGCTGCTGCTGAGAAAAAAGGGACTGAAAGGGGTTTTATATGAATGCGAACAGCTCGCCGTTTGATCCTGAGTATAATTGTGCTAGCTGTTGTTCTGGTTTTTGCCAACACTAATTTTTATCTTGATTGGTTATGGTTTAGGAACCTCAATTACAGCAGCGTGTTCTGGACGCTACACCTTTCGCGCTGGGGTATGCGGATTATAGCTTGGTTGGTATTTTTCCTCTTTTTCCTCGGCAACCTGCTTGCCGCACGCCGTTCAGTGGTTTATCTCGGAGACAGCTATTTTCTGAGGAGATTTGAAGGTTCACCCCTCGGCGGTCTTTTAAATTACCGCAATCTGACGATTCTTTTTTTAGTAGTCAGCGCTGTTTTATCTTTCTTTTTTACCTCCTATACCGGCGCTTATTGGTTAGAATTCAGGAGTTTTTTGGCTGCTTCAGAGTTCGGTATTGCAGATCCCATTTTCAATACCGACGTCTCGTTTTACATTTTTACTCTCCCTTTTTACCGCTTTCTTTACAATTATTTTATGTCGATGGTCGTTTTGACAGCAATTGTTACGGGAGTGATCTATTATTTCAGCTCTCCGGTAGTAGAAGCCGGCCGCCGGCTGCCAATTCTGCCGCGGCACGGACAGACCCATCTGTCGCTCCTTTTTGCCGCTGCTTTTGCTTTGAAAGCCTGGGACTACTGGCTGCAGGCCCATGAGCTTCTCTTCTCTCCGCGCGGTGCTGTATTTGGTGTTGGCTACACCGATATTAACGCCAATTTGCCGATCTTGCGACTCTTGGCTGTTTTGGCCGGCTTACTCGCCCTTCTCAATCTGGCGAATATTTTCTTGCAGCGCCGGCGCCTCTTATTATATGGTATTGGAATCTTGCTGCTCACCTCCCTGGGGTTGGGGACAATTTATCCAGCACTCGTGCAGCAGTTTCAAGTAGAACCGAATGAGTTTGCTTATGAACGTCCATACATTGAATATAATATTGCTTTTACGCAGAAGGCTTTTGGCCTGGATAAGATTAAGCGTGAAGAATATCCAGCTATTCAGCAGCTGACCTGGGAGGATCTCCATGAAGTCCCCGGAACAATGGAGAACGTGCGCCTCTGGGACTATCGCCCGCTGCACACCACCTATAATCAGCTGCAGGCGATCCGCCCTTACTATGAGTTTCGCGATGTTGATACCGACCGCTACTGGATTGACGGTCAGTACCGTCAGGTTATGCTTTCCGCTCGAGAACTTAATAAGGAGATGCTCGATCCCCAAGCCCAGACGTGGGTGAATTTACGCCTGCAGTACACTCACGGCTATGGTCTGGCAATGAGCCCGGTTGCTGAAGTAGGCTCAGATGGACTTCCGCATTATACTACCGGCGATCTTCCTATACGCGTAAATGCCGAAGATCTAGCTGTGGAGCAGCCAGAAATATATTATGGCGAACTGACCGATGACTTTGTCATCGTTAATACTAATACACCGGAATTTAACTACCCGGCAGGGGAAACGAATATCTATACGGAATACGAGGGGAGCGGCGGTATTGAGCTTGGTTCTTTTTTGCGCCGGCTCCTCTTCGCCTTTAAATTTGCCGACTACCGTATAATAATTTCCCAGGAGCTTGAAAACGATAGCCGTGTGATGTTCGACCGCAATATTCACACCCGGGTGAAAAAAATTGCTCCTTTTCTGCGCTATGAGCAAGATGCCTATCCGGTTATCGGTGATGATGGTCGACTTTACTGGATTCGTGATGCATACACGGTGAGCAGCCGCTTTCCCTACGCACAGCCTTACAGCGGTATTAACTATATACGCAACTCGGTAAAGGCGGTCGTGGACGCCTATAATGGCGATGTTGGTTTTTATATTGCTGATGAGAGTGAACCTTTAATCCAAACATACAGCAAAATTTTTCCCGGTCTTTTCCGCCCTCTTAAGGAAATGCCGGCTGGCTTGGAAGCGCATATTCGCTACCCGGAATATTTTTTCAGCGTTCAGGCTGAGGTTTATGCTACTTATCATATGAATGATCCCAATGTTTTCTATAATCGTGAAGACCTGTGGCAGATTCCCCTCGAGCAGTATTTTGATCAAAGGCAGCCTATGGAGCCATACTATACAATTTTACAGCTCCCTGGGGAGTCAGAGGAAGAATTTGTTCTTATTCTCCCTTATACTCCTGTAGTCCGTGATAATATGATCGCCTGGCTTGCCGGACGCTCCGATGGCGAGAACTATGGAGAACTCGTCATCTACCTTTTCCCCAAGGAAAGGGTAGTTTTTGGACCATCACAGATAGAAAACCGCATTGACCAAGACACAGAGATCTCTGAGCAGCTTTCCCTTTGGGATCAGCACGGCTCAAATGTCATCCGCGGCAACCTTCTCGTGCTGCCGATTAAAGAATCAATCCTTTATGTTGAACCGATTTATCTGCAGGCTGAACAGGGAGGGCTGCCCGAGCTAACAAGGGTTATTGTTGCCTTCGGCGATAAGATAATCATGGAAAGCTCCCTTGATTTGGCCTTAATGCGTATCTTTGGTGAGCGGCCTGAGAACATCCCTCCGGAGGAGAGTCCGGGCGAACTGCCGGATGCTCCCATTGTTATCCCTGGTGAACTCTCTGAGCTCGC
Organism: Bacillota bacterium; assembly: GCA_012512705.1. GTDB lineage: Bacteria > Bacillota > Dethiobacteria > DTU022 > JAAZDR01 > JAAZDR01. Next base: position 5,786 of record JAAZDR010000118.1, on the reverse strand, counting down.
CCGTAGGGCACGGGAGGTTTATGAAGAGGCACAGGAGAGGCTGCGAGAGGGCGATTGGGCTGGATATGGTGAGCTGATCGATGAGCTGGGTGAAATTCTCAGCCAGCTTGAAGACAGTGCTTCTGATAGTCTCTTCCCCAGTGTTCCTGAAGAGCTGCTGGAAGAACCACAAGGGGGAGATTAGAGATAGAGGAAATATCTGCAGAGAGCGAACGCGGAACTGCAGGAAGAACTGGTGATGATTATGTCTAGTTTTGCTTATATCGCCTGCACTTGTTGCGGGAAGGAATATAAACTTGATACCTGGCAGCAGCGCTGTTCGCAATGCCGGGGAGAATTAGAAGTGCGCTATAAATTTGCAGAACCAGGGGCAGTTCGTAAAGAGTTTTTAAGCAGGAAGAGAAGTAGGTTCATACTGCAAAGGTACAGCTGCTGCCTACCTTTTAATTTTAAAAGACTAAACCCTGCCCTCTCGCTCGGTGAGGGGAATACCCCGCTTATCCGGGCAGCTGGGAGCAATGATTTAGGCATTGATATTTATTACAAAAATGAGGCTGTTAATCCGACAGGTTCCTTTAAGGATCGCGGCACTATTGCCGGTATCCACCGCGCTATTTCACTAGGGGTAAAGAAGGTGGGTACTGTATCCACCGGTAATATGGCTGCTTCAGTGGCTGCTTATGCTGCCCGTGCAGGGTTAGAGTGTTTTGTTTTTGTTTCTAAGAATATCAAGGAACACAAACTAGCATCAATCATTGCTTATAACCCCACCCTCGTGAAAGTAGAGGGCGATTACGGGGAACTATACTATCGTTCCCTTGAGCTCGGTATGCAAGAAGGGGTTTATTTCATTAACTCCGACGATCTTTTCCGCGTGGAAGGGCAGAAAACAGCGATCTATGAAATTTGTGAACAGCTGAATTTTGCTGCCCCGGATTATATAATCCTGCCAGTCAGCTCTGGGGGCAACATGGCTGCTGTTATAAAAGGTTTAGAAGAGATGCATGCTGTGGGCCTGATTGATTCCCTCCCACAGGTGGTTGGTGTGCAGGCCGCAGGGTGTCGCCCAATAGCTGCCTCTTTTGCAGAAGGGGAGCTCAACATTAAGCGTTTTCAGAACCCGAGAACAGTGGCCCAGGCGATCGCTAATCCTTGTCCGCCCAGCGGCAGACGAATCTTGCGCAAGCTCTTGCAGGGGAAAGCTGGGTTTATACTCACCGTAACCGATGCCCAGATTCTTGCTGCGCAGAAAAGATTGGCTAAAGAAGAAGGGATCTTTGCTCAGCCAGCAGGAGCTGCACCCCTTGCTGCACTGGAAAAAATGGTGCGGGAGGGGATACTGAAGAAGGCTGAGAAAGTGGTGGCAATCGTTTCTGGAAGCGGCCTTAAGGATCTTTCTGTGATCAATACCGCTGAGGCTGATATTTTGGAGAGCGACTTTGCGGGGCTCCGTGCGATCCTTATAAGGGGGAAAGGGGTTTAAAATGGCGAAAAAACCGTAAATACTAGGAAGGTATAATTACGGATCTATAAAAGAATAAGTAAAAGGAATGGAGTGAGCTGATGAAAGAGGTGACGATCTACACTGACGGTGCTTGTTCAGGGAATCCCGGCCCAGGAGGCTGGGGCGCTCTGCTTAAATATAACGGCCACGAAAAAGAGATCAGTGGCGGCGACGAATATACAACTAACCAGCGTATGGAGCTGAAGGCTGCCCTGGAAGCCTTAAGGGCGTTAAAAGAACCCTGTAAGGTGAAGTTATATAGCGACAGCGCCTACCTGATTAACGCCTTTCGCCAGGGATGGATAAACCGCTGGGCTAGCAGCGGCTGGCTTAACGCTAAGAAAGAGCTTGTTGAAAATAGGGATCTCTGGGAGGGGCTTCTTAAAGAGCATAAACGCCATCGGATCCAGTGGTTGAAAGTAAAGGGTCACAGCAACGACAAAGATAATGAGCGCTGCGACTATTTGGCACGGGAGGCAGTGCCAAAGACTCTGGGAGGATGATTATCATCTGTCGATGAACCCCATGCCATAAAAGGGGAACAAAAACTCAAGATGACCGGTCTGCCTGGTGTAAAACATGTCGACGGCTATGATTTTACCCCGCTAATCGAAAAGGCAAAATCGCTGCCGGAGCTTGAGGAAGAGGATAAAGGCTTTTTAACTACCGGCTTTTCTGCTTCAGTTGTTCTCTCTTTGAAAGATAAAATAAAAGAACTTGTAAGCAGTGGTAAAATAAAACACTTTTTCCTTGTTGGCGGCTGTGATGCACCCGGTAAAAGAGGAAACTATTACCGCTAATTTGTGCAGAATCTGCCCCAGGTTACTGTTGTGCTCACTCTTGCCTGCGGGAAATATAGGTTTAATGATCTCGAACTGGGAGATATTGACGGTGTGCTTAGACTAATCGATCTCGGCCAGTGTAATGATTCAATCGTTGCCGTTGATATCGCCCTCGCCCTCGCTGAGCTCTTTGGTGTAGGTGTCGGAGAACTGCCCTTAAGCTTAAACATTAGCTGGATGGAGCAGAAAGCGGTAGCTATTCTCTGGAGCCTACTCTCTCTAGGAATCAAAGGGATCTGCCTTGGCCCAGTGGCACCGGCTTGGGTCAACGAAGATATTATGAAGGTGCTTGTTGATAATTATGATATCCGTCTTATCGGGGACTCCAAAGAAGATATTGAAGAGATGCTCGGCCAGTAGAGAAGCCGGCACCTGCAATCTCATATCCCCCAGCGATCAGAAAAGCGAGCATAAAGGAGCTAATATTCTAGCCCTTTGCGCTCTCTATTTTTTCTAACAGTTCTTTGATATTCGTGCCTTTAAGAACATCGAGCATCTTTTGTTGTGTTTCAAGCCAAATTTTCCTTAGCGGGCAGTCAGGGGAATTTTCACAAGAAGAGTCATTTTCAAGACAGCGGGTAATTATCAGGGGGCCGTCAAAAAGCTCGATCACTTCTTGAAGAGTGATTTTTTCTGGATCCTTAATTAACTGAACACCGCCGGCAGGCCCACGTGTCGTCTTTAACCATCCTTTTTTGCCAAGCACAGCGATAAGCTGCATAATTAGGTTTGAAGGTACTTTTTGCCTTTTAGCGATCTCTTTCGTCGTAGTGTTTTTCCCCTCTTTCTGCAGCGCTGCCAGATCAAAAAGAATTCTAATCGCATATTCAGCCTTTCTAGTAATCATTAAAATCCCTTCTTAAAACTCTAAAAATTTATATATAACCTAGTTAGTATATTACAACCCATGCTTTGCAAACAAGCAAATTTTTTACCTTTTTGTAATATTTATTTTATCACTTAGCGGACAAGGGATAAATGAAAAAATAGCGAATAGTTTTTGATAAGTAACTGCTGAGAGGTACGTTATGGCTAGAAAAGTCTGTTTGCTCATCTTTTTTTTGTTTATAGCTGTACACAGTTTATTTTTTACCAGCTGCGGAAATATGATTGGATCCCCCTCTGAGCATTCTGCTCAGGAAAAGAATGGCAGGGAGCATGAGGAAGCATCTTTTCCGGAAGGGGACAGCGAAGATAAAGAGAGCTCGGAGGAGTTTATTTCCCGGGAAAAAGAGCAGCTATTTGCTCTGCTTAATACTGCTCGTTTGGAGAGGGGTTTAAGGTCGCTGGAGCTATCAGAAGAGCTGTCATCAGTAGCGCAGTTAAAAGCAGAGGAAATGGCTTCTCTCCAATACATTTCGAATATTTCTCCCAATTACGGGCTTCCCTACCAGATGGCTTTTGAGTTGGGGGCTGTAGGCGATGAAGAGTGGGTTATCGAAAACCGTGTGCTTGCTAAAAATGCGGCAGAGGCACACAGAGAGCTCATGGATATCTTTGCCTCGAGGACAAATATGCTGTATTATCTCAACATGGAAGTAGGGATCGGTATCGCAGAATTCAGCCCCGGACGCTACATCTTTGTTCAGCTCTTTACACTGCCGATGCGGGCGATAGAGTGAGCAAGACCGCTTTTTGCACAAGCGATTAATAAAAGCTGTAGCCGCGGAATAGAATCAGTTGCAGTCGATGATACAGGGGCAGAAGTGTTGCATGTCAGTCAGACGGCAAGACCTGTTCTTGGTAAGAAAAGCGGTAAAATGTCGATAAAGATGCGTTTGGAAGAAATGAATCTTAGACGAGGCACGATTTGCCTCGTTTTTTGTTGTGTAAGAATCGACAAATAGTGGTTAAAGAAATGAGCAAAAAATTAACTATTAGCATAAAGTGAATAGAAAACCTTCTCAATTTGCTAATGAATTAGATTAAGGAGGTAATGAAGGTGTCGCATTTAAGTTCTATGGTTGAGGCAGGCCGGGTCGCACAAAAAAAGGTGCAGGAGAGGAAACCGGACTGGGGGCAGCTGTTTAAAAAAGAAGACTGGTGGGCTGTTTGGTTGGGTTTTGCCATTATTATTATTGCCGCAATCGGCAGGCTCAGCGGACCTGTTCTCCCTTTAAAATGGGGCGGCGAGGGAGGAATATCGGTTTTATCCGCTCTTCCGGCGGTTGGAGGGCTCCTTTTAACCGCGGCATTTTGCGCAGCGCTTTTTGCCGTATCTACATATTTTACTAGCAGCGGAAAAGAAACTCTTAAGTTTGTTGTTGCTTTCCCTTTAGTTTTTTTAATTGCTTTTCTAGCAGAACTGTTGGGAAATTATGCCCCGCTCAGGCACTATGGATTCAATAATGTTGTCTGGGCTTTAGTCCTAGGTCTTTTGATCAGCAATACGATTAAGACACCACAGGCTGTACGCGGGGCTGTGCGTACGGAACTTTACATTAAAACAGGCCTCGTTCTTTTGGGGGCGTCGATTCTTTTTAATCGCATACTTTCCCTCGGAGTCTTGGGGCTGGGAGTGGCCTGGATTGTAACACCGATTGTCATTATCTTCATGTACTGGTTTTCCCAGAGAGTATTAAAAATGAATGAGCATAAAGGATTAGCGATAACCATTGCTTCCGCCGCTTCTGTATGCGGGGTTTCGGCAGCGATTGCTACCGGAACAGCAGCCAGAGCGAAAAAAGAAGAGATCAGTCTCGCGATCTCGATCAGTCTGATCTTTACCGTCTTGATGATGGTCGGCCTTCCGGCAATTGTGAAGGTAACTGGAATGGATATGATCGTTGGCGGGGCATGGCTTGGAGGAACAATTGATTCTACCGGCGCTGTTGTCGCTGCTGGAGCTATGCTTGGTCCGACAGCGATGGAGGTCGCCTCGATTATTAAAATGATCCAAAATATTTTGATCGGGGTTGTTGCCTTCGCCGTTGCTGTGTTCTGGAGCGTAGTCTATGAGAAAAAAACAATCAAGGAAGCAAAAGTAAGCCCGGTGGAAATCTGGACACGGATGCCAAAATTTATTATTGGCTTTGTTATCGCCTCGATCGTCTTTTCTTTTCTACTTCCCGCCGATATTGTTAATGATTCTTTGGAGATTATTGACGGCTACCGCAGCTTTTTCTTTACACTCGCTTTTGTTGGTATCGGTCTTGAATCCAACTTTGGCAATCTGGCGGAACTGATTAAAGGAGGTAAACCGCTGCTTCTCTATATTACCGGGCAACTTTTTAACATTCTCCTTACACTGCTTGCGGCATATATATTTTTCAGTGGAAGATTTCTTAACCTGCCATTTTAAAAAGGGAATCTAAAGTACTAGAACAGCGTATTTGCCGGGGAGTTTACAGATGAGAATAAAGGAAAAAATAAAAAAATTTTTTTTACCTTCAGTTTGCTTGTTGTGATCGCTGTCGCCATTTATATTGTGGCCACTGATC
>JAAZDR010000117.1 GCA_012512705.1 Bacillota bacterium | reverse complement strand
TTTCCAACTTCTCCGGTAACCACTCATCATCTGAGTCTTGAAAGGCTATATATTCCCCCCGGGCCATTTTTATGCCTGTGTTTCTGGCTGCAGAGCCACCACGGTTTTGGTCATGGCGGATGTAGCGGATGCGAGGATCGTTAAAACTTTTTACCACCTCTTCGGTGTTGTCAGTAGAGCCGTCGTCCACCACAATAATCTCAAAATCCTGGTAGGTCTGGTTGAGCACACTCTGGATAGCTCTACCTACCAAGTGCGCTCGGTTATAAGTAGGGATAACAACACTCACAGTTGGAATTTTTTCGCTTCTTTCTATCATTTTTTTTACCTTTTTTATTAGATTCGCATTTTTTCTTTTATATTATAATAAAAACTACAAAAAGATGCTCAAAATTATACTCGTATAATCAGAAAGATGAAGCTCTGGCAATCTTCACCATAGTTCAACAATTAACCAGATGGGTCAATCACGTGTACATTGGTTCCTCTCACTTCTTTACAGTGTAACATTTATCAAACTCCTTTAAAATTGCCTGGCTGTAGAATTTTTTCTTAGCCGAGGTAGGCTTCTCCGGGTCGAGATAACGCACATATGCAAAGCGCTGGTCAGCTTCCAGACTTTTGCGAAGTTGATGATACCTCTCATCCACTTTAAAATTGGCATAACGTTTTCTGCATTGCTGAGTGAGCTCCCGATAATCCCACGGATACCGCTCACGTAATTGCTCGTCGATTAGCTTAACAGGGAGCGCGCTAGGGTCATCGGTCAATCGCACCTCTGTCGCTTGCGAGCTACGGGAACGTACGAAGCGGAGCTCCACGTTGACAGCTACAGAATAACGCGCTGTCGCATCTTCGTACCCTGTTTTCAGTGTGTTAAGATACTGTAAAAGCTTTTGTGCTTCTTTGGTTGAGCTTACAGTCTCCAGTGTAGCTCTCGGAACATCAAAAGAAAGTGGGATAGGGTAGGTGTAGAAGTCTGAAAGATCTCGGCCAAACCAGTCTTGAACAGCGGCGGCAAAATTCTTGATACATGCCATACCGATTTCTTGAATTTGTTCGACAAGCTCCAGATTATGGTGGTAAAAATGCACCGCTCCATCACGCAACTCGACAACAGCCTCAATATTCCGGCGTGCTGCTTCATCCAGTATTTTCTCCTCAGATAACTTGCGTGCTAAGTATTCTATGCTATGGGTTTGCGGGGTGCCGGAGCGGGTTCGCTTGTATCGCCGCCGTTTTTTAGCACCATCTTGCAGTACGTAAAGACTGGTAAGCCGGTTTTTGTGCTCTACGAGCCATTTCGCCTTGAGCAACAGTTCCCAGGCATTGATGACAAGGATAGTGAAAGATTCAGCTCGGTAGGGGAGATTGGGCAAGTTATACACGCCAATAGCAGCCACCATCGCCTCAATTGCCCGATCAAGAAGCTCTTTTGAGCGTGCTTTCATAATAACTCACCCCCTCTTTCGGTTAAACTTCCTTTCCCTCCTTTAAGTCGCTGGGAAGGTCGACGATCACTTGCTAAAACAAGGACTCCTTGACAAAACCTCCAGAAATATAGCCAGAATCATGCTTTTATTGTCTACCACTTCCTTATTGCTGACCACAAGGTGGATTGTGCTCATCACGAATTTCTTGCTCAATTGCCATACGGCCAGCCTGTTGTAAACCTGGAGTGTAGTACGCTCCAAAACACAAATTACCTTCTCTATTTAGATCCCAGCAATCTTTGCGGTCATGGTTCTCGACACGAGTCCTGACCTGAGCAGATTCTCCAACATCAAGCACATAATGCTTACCATCGTCTCTATAGTCCAATATTACATAAACGCCAGAGCGATCCTCTAATGAGTTTGTATCGCTGTAAGGCTCAAAATCATATTTGTCAATCTTGATACTCATTTATCGCCCACCTCCTCTCTAAAGATATTTTCAATGCTTTTATTCCCATACACGAGGGCAAACCCCGCAAACCCATAGCGATTTAATCCCTTAGCTCTACCTACCAAGTGCGCTCGGTTGTAAGTAGGGATAACAGCGCTCACAGTTGGATTAGCCAGTATTTCTACCATATTTATTTCCCCTCCAAATTTGGTTTAAAGCAAAAATAAATATTTTCATCCTTCATCAGCCCATGCTTTCTAATGACATCATCGCTCAGTTGTGTAACATAATCATCAACCTTCACGCTAAATCCAGCCTGCTCCAGTCGATTTTTGTAGTCCAATCCATAAATTCTGACATGATCACACTGCCCAAAGATTCTTTCCCGGTCTTCTGGCGTTGTAACGCTTGGATCTTCAAACGTCTTATCCCTCAAGATAGGGACCTGAAGAATAGCCCAGCCACCTGGCTTTAACACTCTGAATATTTCTTCCATCGCCCTTTGGTCATCAGGGATGTGCTCTAACACATGATAGCAAATTACACAATCAAAGTAGTTACTGGGAAATTGCATATCGGTTATGTCCATTTTTACCATAGCCATTGGAGATTCCAAATCAACGCTAATATAATCAAGATTTGGCATGGCTCGAAATTTGCGTTGCAAACAATCCATGGGTGCTATATCTAAAAGTTTGAGGTTGTCGGCAAAAAGATTAGTCTTATCTCTCAAATACAACCACAAAAGACGGTGTCTCTCCAAAGAACCACACCTGGGGCATCGAGCATTCGGCCTCGGTTTTACGCCAAAAGGAAGGAACTTACGAAAAATGACCATCGCATATGGGACAAGTAAAACGGTAACCATACAAAAGTAATGAAATCCCCCATCTGCGTATCTCTCCAAAAGTATGGTGATACTTAGCAGGCATAATCTTTTTAGCAATCGGCTTGATGCTTGCAAAGACGCTCATGCGCACTCACTCCCATTTTTCCTCAAAATAAACAAACGATGATAAGGATTCTCGAAAACCCTATATGTCTTTTGTATTTGCAAACCTTGTTTCTGTATATCATTAAGAACCCTCTTCAAGGGATACCCAGCCTTTCCTATTTCCCAATAATGTTTCCCATCGAATATATGAATTGGCTTTCTTGTTCGTGGCAGTGGAATCAAAATATAAAGCCTCCCAGTTTTGGTATCTGTAACTCAAGCTGATAGTCCTTGGTAGAATCTAGAAGAAATAACACCGCGTATTTACCTGAAGCACGATAAATTTCGCATAAAGTCCTTGAAAAATCTTCGAAAGGGAGGTACTCTAAAACCTCATAACAAACTGTTTTTTCTTCATAAAACTTGTAATAATCAGCCATCACGAACACCTTTCTGCATTACGAGCATATAGCCATTTCTCTCAACCCACGGAAATCCCCAACGATTCAAAACATTAAATATGGCATTAAGATACTTGTTTTTGGTATATAGAGGGCGGTATCTCCATCTTAGATCGATAATTTTATAACTCTGACTAATATGTGCCAACGTACGCTGATTTGATGGCATTAGATAATGAATGATAGAGTCGGGATTGTATGGTCTTACGTGCGTGAGATCAGAATAGAACCCTTTCCAGAGAAGCGGAGATCTTATTATTAAAATGCCCCCCTTTCCCAAGACTCGATCAAATTCAGAAAGAATCTTGTGGACATCAGAGGGGGGAAAATGTTCAATCACATGTGAACAATGGATGCCATAGATCGACTCATCACCAAAAGGCAAGGTTCTAACATCTCCTTGAACAACGTTATATCCCTTACCCTTACACTCTTTGATTGATTCCGAATTCCAGTCTATCCCCACTATTGCTTGACAGTCTTGGGAGATAAATCGTCCTTCACCACACCCAGCATCCAGAATGGGATTAAAACCTTTTAAATAAGAGTAGGCAACTTTATCCCAGTCCGCTTTCTGATCAAATCTAACCTTTACCCACAATTTTTTCAGCATTAAGTTCATGTCACTTGGAA
>JAAZDR010000116.1 GCA_012512705.1 Bacillota bacterium | reverse complement strand
GCTCTCATCAGTGGGAATAATGATCCAGCCAACAATATAAGTGATGATCATCGGCGCCCCGCCGGTAATGATGGCCAAAAAAACTAGAGCAAGGCGTATTATTGTGGGATCAACATTAAACATCTCTCCCAGCCCACCGCAGATGCCAGCGAGCTTTTTATCGTTGACAGAGCGGTAAATCCTCTTCATTAGTCTTTTCTCCTCCGACTTTAATTGTTTAAAAGACTGCACTGGCTAGATCAGGATTTCAATTTCGCCCTCTTCCTTGAGTTCCTCAAGGAGTTTATTAATTACCTCTCCTCGTTTACGCTGTTCCCACTCTGCCTGCAGGAGCGGCTTCAGCTCTTCAAAATCGGGCACATCAGTATCTTCATCATCTTTAAAAAAAGAGAGATACTCTTCATAAAGCTCCTGCAGATCTTCTTCTGAAGCTTCGCGTTCTTCCTCATCAAAGTTAGCCTCCGTATACTGAGCAATATACTCTTCAATTTTAAGGCGTCGAGCGATGTTTTCTTTCGATTCTGCTGTTGTCAGGTTCTGATTAGCCAGTTCTTCTTCTAACGCTTCCTCATCACCTCCAAACCGCTCAGATAATATCTCCTCATACTCAGCCTCAACTTCAGAATCGCTTACGCTTATGCCCTCTTTCTGAGCTCCCTGGAACAGCAGGGTTTCATTGATTATTTCTTGAAGGATCTGCAGCTGTACTTGTCTGCGCATTTCCACGTTATTAAGATCTACCCCCTGCATTTCATAAAAATAGCGAAGCTGTTCAAATTGAAATTCAAGTTCATCTCCCGTGATCTCTTCGTTATTAACCATCGCCACTACATCCGGAAGAGAGTATTTGCCCTTCCCACTTACAGAAAATAAATCATACAAAAAGCCCAAGGTTACGCTTAAAACCATCCCTACCAACACAAAGAGAGCAACTGCAGTATAGATTATTTTACGTTTTTTCTTTATCGCCATGTAAACTCTCCCCCTACTATTATCTAACAATAAAATTAGGCAGTGTGAAGCTCTCTTGGACAGCGGCAATCATATTTTTTCTGCCTACCCGTGTATAGATACCGCTAAATTTTTGATTGTACATAAATAATCCTAACATATATTTATAGTTTTCAAAATAGATTTTTTTGTCCTCAATTGTTAACATTTTCCTCTGGAGCAGCGAACAGAGTTCCTGCACCAAGTAGTCTTTGCCTAGAACTTGATAGATCAGTTTCTCCCATTCATCAAAGCTGTAGTCACACCCTAAATATACTCCGCGGCCGGCAAAAAGATCAAAAGGTTTCAGCACTAGCTTATCCTTGTTTTCTAGAATCCTCTCCAACTGCTCCTGGGTGTTTCCCCGGAGACAAAACGTATATGGGATGTGCTTCTCGATAAACTTCCTGTCCCTCTTGCTTAAAAATGACGTTTTTTGCTGATCATGTAGGATAGCAAAGATCTTTTTGTTATGAATGATTTGTGAAACAAAGCCTCCGACCACACATACAGCTTGGTCGAGGTAAGCCTGTAGAAAATCTTTAATATCAGAGGCCTCAGCGACAAGACGGGCAGTAGTCGCCCGGCGGTAGACAAGATCAATTTTCTGCCTGCCGCAATAGAGGGAACCGGAACGATAGCGAAGCTCTCTAGGATCACAAATTATGGTAGTATATCCTTGCCTCCTAAAACACTCCTGAAAGACGAAAAACTCGCTGGTGATCCCTTCCCCCTCAAAATCAACGATGGCGATCTTGGGTATATAACTTGTATGCTCCCCGTGATGCTTTGACTTAAACTCATGATAATAGCTAATGAGCGTTTTAGCCCATGTATCAAAAAGCTCGTAATCAAAAAAACTATAACCTTCTTTCTGCAAATCTTTGGCTATGGCTGAACCTTTAAAAACATCGTGGAGCACACGCACCTCGTTCATACTTGAGGTGCCGTCGGCATTGAGTTCACAAAATTTAAACTCATCTTTGCCCTGGTAAAAGAGGTCAAACCGGGCAATCGGAAATTTAGCTTCATACCCTGGTTCAGCCATAATCAGCTCTTCCATGAGCGGCGGAAAGGCAAAATATGTCCGAAAAACCGGGTCTTGGCGGTATCTGTCAATTACCTGAAGAAGAATCCTTGTCAAAGAGGAGGTTAGATGTTCAAAACACTCTAGATCAGCAGAAGTAAAAAACATCGGCTGATAAAGGAAATCAACGGGCCGCCCCTTATACCAGGCAGAGGAGCGCCTAACCATCACTTTACGAAGTTGATAATCATTGTAATAAAGCTGCGGGTTAGCGGCCACCCGTTCTGCGAAAAGCTGAAACAGTTCGTCAGCAGCAAGCAATATAATCACCACGCCCTTTAAGCTCTTCGTTATCATTCAAAATACACCATTGAAGCGCTTCCTTCTGTCCCTTATGAAGATTGCTAAGGGATATTTTTTTTGGCGTTAACCCGTTTGCTAACAATTCTTGGATATATCTAAGATAAATTTTTTCTTCGCAACACAGCCCTTTTTCAGCGCTGGCCGAAAGCTCCTGAAGCTTGTCAACCAACTTTTTCGTACCGATCCGCGCCTCAGTGCCTCGTAATTCAATTTCCTTTTTCAAGACGAAAAATAGCTCCTGGTCATAAGCCAAAGATTCTTGATAAAGCGTCTCCAAATTCTGCGGCTCATAAAGTAAGCCTTTCCAGAAAGCCGCATAGCCAAGGCTGAAAGGATAAGGGAGGGCATCTCCCATACGGATCTCAATATAATTACGCAGGCGAACATCGAAGAAAAACATGGAAAAAAGATAACCCAACTCCTCCTCCTCCTCCTCGCTGAAAGTATAGACCTCAAAAAGTTCTTTCAACGGTTGCCCTTTAGTATAAAGAAGCCGGTTATCTTTCTTAACAATAATGGGTGGTATATCTAACATATACTCCGCATAACAATTGTAACCGAACTCTGGTGTAAAAATTTTATACATAACCCCGCAGCGGTCGCTGTCGCAGTTATCCCAGATCCGATTTCGAAGGCTGCTTCCAAGAACCACTTGACCTTCGAAAAATGGCGCGTTATCAAAAAAACAATAAACGAGGGGTGACAAAAAGCTGGCCACTCGTATTTTTTTAACACAATCTTCTTCATCGCTATAATCAACGCTTACCTGGGTCGATGCCGTCCCTTTCATCATATTATGGGCGTAGCGCCCCCTAGTATTGAAATACTGGAACATATATTTATACCTTTCCTTGGGAAGGAGGGGGATCTCTGGAAGCCTACTCTGTGGTTGGTAGCCGATAGAAACAATTATTTTGTCCCAGCGGTTCAAAATAGCAATAACCTCTTTCAAGAAACGGCGATAGATCAAATCAATTTTCCTTATACTTTTTTGGGGCTGCACGCTGAGCTCTACCTGCCCGCCAGGCTCAAGCGCTACTGTAGCCTCATCATTTTTTAATTGCAGAAGGTGTTTGCCTTCATAGACGGGAGTCCATCCCAAAAGCACCAGTTCCCGGAACAGATCCTCAATCCCTTGATACTCATAAAAGGAAACTGCTTTAAGAGAGTCCTTATGCAGGATTAAATGTTCGAATTCAACCCCTACACGGTAATCACCTGTGCTCTTTTCCCCTTTTTGCAGGTAGCTAACAAGGCTCTCTCGCATTGCCCCTGAGTATCTCATTACAGTCAGCTCCAAACTTAACGTTTAATAACCTCTATTTTCCTTATCTTACATTCTATTATTTATTAGCTAAATATACAATGCTTGCCAGCAGGAATATCTTCCTTAATATAGAAGGAGAAAATATAACGATCTTCTACATCGCTGCAATCCGCCTAAACAGAGTTAATCTTGACCAAAAATAAAACGCAAATTTTTTAAAAAATAGCCGCCCCCTGGCGGCTATTTTTCTAACGTTATTTTGTTTAGATTAGGATTTCAATCTCCGCATTGTCACGCAGTTCTTCAATCAGCTTTGCCTCATGCTCCTGAAGTTTTTGACTCAACATTTGGTCACGCAGGCTATCCTTAACCTCTTCAAACTCCAAATCACCAAAGAAATTCTTGTTTTCTTCATAATACTCCCTTAATTCCTCATCGCTTATCTCTTCTTCTAAATCAAAGGAGCTTTGCACATAGAGATCAATCAAAAGCCCCTTTTCGACCTCTCTTACAAAGCTATCCCGCGTCAAACCAAAAGCGCTAAGATACTCTTCAAACTCTTCATCGTCTTCGAACTGCTCTTCAAACTCCTTTATATAATCGTCCACTTCCTGCTCATTAACCACTAAATCCGCTTTTTCGGCAGCTTGGAGAAGTAGCAGTTCCGAAATCATCTTTTCCATAACCATCTCTTCCATCTGCTTCAGTGTTTCTTCGTCCGGCTCTTCCATTCCATACATCTTAAACATTTCCACAAGCATGTTAATCTGGGAATCAAAAGCCTCTCTAGTAATTTCTTCTCCGTTAACAATTGATACTGCCGTATCATTTCCTTCTTCCCCAGAACATCCAGAAATCATCGGAGCAAGGGCCAGTACAACCATAATAATTATTGCTAACCTATGATTTAAG
>JAAZDR010000115.1 GCA_012512705.1 Bacillota bacterium | reverse complement strand
TACACTTGTGGCAACGATCATGAGCAACGGTGGGCTTGATATTTTTGCCGAACGGGAAGGTTTTTCCGTAAAGCGCACAAAGGTCGGGGACCGTTATGTCTTAGAGGAGATGCTTTCTGGCGGATATAACCTCGGAGGTGAGCAGTCAGGCCATGTTATTTTTAGCGAACACAGCACAACTGGCGATGGTCTGCTTACGGCAATTAAACTGCTGCAAGTTATGTTTGGGGAAGGGACACAGCTTTCCGCCTTGGTAGATGCAGTGCCGCATCTGCCACAACTACTGGTTAATTGTCAGGTTAGCCGCAAAGATCGTTGGCAGGAAAATCCCATTGTTGCCGAGGCTGTTCAGCAGACAAAAGATAAGTTAGGTGCTTACGGGCGGGTTGTTGTGCGCCCTTCAGGAACAGAACCTTTAATGCGGGTTATGGTTGAAGGACAGGATGAGGCCTTGCTACATAAAATAGCAAATGAGTTGGCAGCATTGCTGGCAAAGGAATTAAATTAATACATCTCAAATTCCAAGATGAGTGAGGGTTTATCAACATGTGTGGAATAGTGGGCTATATCGGAACAAGAGAAGCATATCCTATCCTGTTGGAAGGGCTATACAAGCTTGAATATCGCGGCTATGATTCGGCCGGATTAGCGTTGCTTGATTCCGGTGTTATCCAATTAATTAAAGGAGTAGGGGAAATAAGCAAGCTAGAAGAAAAAGTAGGTGGGCGTAAACTTACCGGTTGCGTTGGAATCGCTCATAGCCGTTGGGCAACACATGGCCGTCCTTCTGATGGAAATGCTCACCCGCATAGCGGTTGTTCGGAAAATTTCGTAGTTGTTCACAACGGTATTATCGAAAATTATCAGTCATTGCGCAGCCGTCTTAAAGAACAGGGGCACCGTTTTAGTTCAGAGACTGATACAGAGGTCTTGGCTCACCTGGTGGAGCAATATTATGACGGTGATCTTTTAGAGGCAGTGCAACGTGCTATAGAAGAAGTACGGGGCTCTTACGCTATCGTGGTTATGTCTGCGTATGATCCGGAGCGCTTAATCTGCGCTCGTAAGCACAATCCGCTTATAATCGGTCTCGGTGACGGGGAGAACATGGTTGCATCAGACTTACCTGCGATTTTGTCTCATACCCGCCGTACTTATTTTCTTGAGGACGGTGAGATGGCCGAGGTTAAAGCGAACGAAGTCAATGTATTTAACCAGCAGGGCGAAAGAATAGAAAAAGAGATATTTGAAGTAACCTGGGATGCCGTGGCCGCAGAAAAAGGTGGTTATCCCCATTTCATGATTAAGGAAATTATGGAACAGCCTCAGGCTATAAGGGAGACTCTCCGCGGTCGTATTGATGCGGAAAGGGGAAAGGTCTGCCTTGCTGATGATCTTCATTTTTCCTGCCAAGAGCTGAAAAATTATCGGAAGATATGGATAGTCGCCTGCGGCACCGCCTATCATGCAGGGTTGGTCGGTAAATACCTTTTTGAAAAGCTTGTGCGGATTCCGGTAGAAGTTGATTTGGCCTCTGAATTTCGTTACCGTGATCCGATGCTCGATAAGGATTCGCTAGTGATCGTTATCAGTCAGTCCGGAGAAACCGCGGACACCCTTGCTGCTTTGCGGTTAGCCAAAACAAAAGGGATCAAAATACTGGCGATTACCAATGTAGTAGGCAGTTCCGTCGCTCGCGAAGCAGATGAGGTCTTATTTACTTGGGCTGGTCCAGAGATCGCTGTTGCCTCTACCAAAGCCTATATCACGCAGCTAATTGCTCTCTATCTGCTGGCGATTTATTTTGCTGAGAGCCGTGGTATGCTTGAAGCAGGGGAGGAAGCCAACTATATCAAAATACTGCAGTCACTACCTGAAAAAATTAATGAAATTTTAGCAGACACAACTGCAATTGAAGAGGTCGCTGCTAAAATAAGCTCATGGGAAAATGCCTTTTTTATCGGCCGAAACCTTGATTATGCAGTGGCAATGGAAGGTTCTTTAAAATTAAAAGAAACCTCCTATATTCACGCCGAATCCTATGCTGCCGGTGAGCTCAAACACGGCGCTTTGGCTCTGATCACCAAAGGAATCCCTGTCTTTGCCGTCGCTACACAGGAAGAAGTTTTTGAAAAAACAGTGAGCAATATTAAGGAGATAAAAGCTCGTGATGCTTTTGTAATCGCTTTTACTTTCCAGGGAAAGGAAGAGTTAGCAGAAGAGGTTGACCAGGTTTTCTACCTGCCTTGCGTCTCCGATTTCTTTGCCCCGGTGCTTTCCGTAGTTCCTCTACAGCTAGTTTCTTACTACACTGCCGTAAAGCGTGGTTGCTCAGTCGATAAACCACGCAACCTGGCCAAGAGTGTGACGGTGGAGTAGAAGGAAAGTAAAAAACATATTGGGACAAAAATAAGGGCCTAAGTTTTTTAAAATTAATAGGAGATTAGGCCTGAAAGAACGCTAGGGAGAAAAATCGGGCAAAAAATGGGTTAATTGTTAGTATTTTTGTGTCATATAGCCCTTTTTCACTCATAGGTTCATTTGTCATTACCCTGTGGTCTATGTTAAAATATTTTTAAATTAGCACTCACTTAGATGGAGTGCTAACATTGACTTTGCAGCTGTTTTTTCTCTACGTTTCTCCAGTCTGGTCAGGCTGGTGAATTTGTCTCTTTTGGACAAAGTGGCGAACTGTGAAAGTTGCTTTTAGTAAGTGAGCCTTATGAGAAATATGGCTCTGGCATAAGATTGTTGGGTTTCAAATAGTTTAGACACTACTTTCCTAACCATAAGTTAGTTAGGATTTTTTGAGGACTATGGGGGAAATGTCACTGTCGGCTTTGATGCCCATCATATAGAGGGATTAGCTTACTGTCAGGAAGAAGCTATACAGCACCTGGTTTCATTGCAGCTTCAGGGCATACAATAGCAAAAGCTTTAGTTTCCCCCGGAAAGGGGGTTTTTTTATTGCCATAGTGAAAGAGGGGAAAGTCCTATTTTTTGTGGCAAGGCGGTTTAGGATCAACAGGAGCTAGACAACTTTTTGCTCTATCGTATTTAATAATAACTAGAAGGAGGCCTGATACATATGAGCATTAAAGTTGCCCTTGCTGGTGTTGGAAATTGTGCCAGCTCCCTTGTTCAGGGGATAGAATTTTACCGTAAGCAGTCAGATGCCCGCGGTTTGCTCCACAGGGAAATAGCCGGGTATGGGCCGGGAGATATTGAAATCGTTGCCGCTTTTGATGTTGACCGCCGTAAAGTAGGGAAAAAACTTAGAGAAGCGCTTCTAAGTAAGCCAAACTGCACAACCATCTTTTGTAAGGAGCTGTCCGATCTTCCGGTGGTAGTACAGATGGGCCCTGTCCTGGACGGCGTTTCGGAGCATGTAAAAGAGCACGATGATGATAGCAGTTTCACCGTTGCCGATAAGGAGCCCTGTGATGTGGTTGAGGTATTGCGAAGCAGCGGAGCGGACATGCTAATTAATTTTACCCCTGTGGGAAGTGAGAAGGCTGCACGGTATTATGCG
>JAAZDR010000114.1 GCA_012512705.1 Bacillota bacterium | reverse complement strand
GTATATCAGAAGACCGTAAGTTTTTTATCCTTTCAAATTTATTGTGTAAGAGAAAACTAGCCAGGGCTTTTGTCCCCAGAGAAAAAGGTACTGTTTTCTGTCCAAGAGAGCACTTTGAACAAAGGGAGCCTCCTTGTTCAGCACTGAAGCTGTCTACCGTATCTTTCGCACCACACAGAACACAGCTGTCGATTACAGGGGCATAGCCAAGTAGGGTCAGCAGTTTAAGTTCATATGCCCTGCTCAAAAGTTCCCGATTTAAACTTTTTTCTTTACTATTTAAGGAACGCCAGGCAGCCAAAAGTAGTTGACAAAACGCTGTTACAGGTTCATTTTTTTCCAGCAGACGATCGGTCAACTCGGCAAAGTAGAGCGCATACCCATAATCTTCCAGCCCCCGATGAAAAAAGTTAAAATTTTCCTTCGTCTGCTGCTGGGTCAAAGTAGCTAGCGACCGACCCTGATAAAAAACATAATGACCGTATGTAAAAGGCTCTACTCCAGCTGCCAGCTTGCTTTTCGTCTTACGCGCCCCGCGCACAACAGCGTCAATTTTCCCCCTATCACAGGTTAAGAACCTCACCAAGCGATCGGACTCATTAAAATGACGGCTGTGGAGAACTAGGGCGTCAGTCTTAAAATAACGAGTTGCCATTTTTCCCCCTACATTCTAAAACTCTTTTTATTATATTATTATAGAACTTATTTTCCCTGAAAAGCAAAATGTTTTTTATTATCCGCATAAGTATGCGAAAGAGCAAAAAGAAAGATACTAAAATAGCTATATTTCAACCCTTAGAGATTACTACAAAATACTAAAGTTTAAGGAAGGATTTAATGTGAACAAAAAAAATTCCATCCTAAAAAAGCATCGATACCGCTTTTTTTTCAAAGATATCGCTGTTGATCTAGGGACAAACAGCACGCAAATCTACCTTCGACGTAAAGGGCTTGTTGTCGAGGAGCCGTCAGTTATAGCTTTTGATCTTGCCAGAAAAAAAATTATTGCCATAGGTAAAGAAGCTAAGAGAATGATCGGTAAAACCCCACAGCGTATTCGCACGGTAAAGCCTCTTCAGGATGGCGTGGTGGCGGATTTTGAAACTACTAAGCAGATGTTAATCTATTTTTTCCGCAAAGCAGGCGTTTACAGCTCTCTCTTTCGCTTGCGCGCAATCATTACTGTTCCTTTCGGGACTACTCAGATCGAAAAACGTGCTGTTGTCGATGCCGGAAGAGCTGCAGGGGCAAAAGAAATCTATTTAATCGAAGAACCACTAGCGGCGGCAATTGGCGCTAATATCAACGTCGAAGAGCCACAAGGAAACCTAATCATCAATATCGGCGGCGGAGCAACAGAAATTGCGGTGATCTCTCTTGGTGGAATTGCCCGGGGAGAATCTTTACGCTTTGGCGGCAATGACTTGAACACATATATTCAACGTTATATACGTAATCATTATCGCTTGGAAATTGGCGAATCGACAGCAGAACAGGTTAAAAAAGAGGCTGTTTACGCCCTCGATCCGCCTAAAGGACGTATACAGCCGGTAAGCGGTATAAATCTTCGCAGTGGTTTACCGGAATCAATCACGATCCCAGTTGAGGAGCTCTCTGCAGCTATAAAACCAATGCTTGAAACGTTATCTGTTGCGATTAAAAAAACCTTTGAACAAGTCTCCCCGCAACTTGCTTCCGATATCATCCAGTCCGGTATTTTTCTTACCGGCGGTGGGGCCATGTTAAAAAAAATAGGGCTTTTCCTTCAGAAAAAAATGTTGATTCCTGTTCATATAGCCCAGGATCCAACAACTTGTGCGGTACGCGGCGCCAGTAAGGCGTTAGAGGAACTACATGCCATGCGTCATCTGGAGCTCTACCACAGCCGAAACTAACCTAAATATCGCTCCGATATCCAAGTTCCTGTAGCGCACGTTCTTGGTTGCGCCAATCTTTTTTAACTTTTACCCATAGAGCGAGAAAAACTTTGTTTCCAAAAAGATTTTCCAATTCAATTCGAGACTGCTGGCCGATCTTCTTCAACATCTGCCCATGTTTACCAATGACAATTCCCTTTTGGGAGTCGCGCTCAGTATAGATGACAGCGCGAATATCAACAATATCTTTATCCTGGCGCTGACTTAACTCTTCCACTTCAACAGCAACGGCAAAAGGCACTTCGTCCCGCAGTAGGTTGATCATCTTTTCCCGGATTAATTCAGCAACAATAAAACGTTCAGGACAGTCGGTAATCATATCCGGCGGGTAATACTGGGGGCCTTCAGGCAGCTCTGCGATAATCGATTCTTTCAATCTCTTGAGGTTCTGCTGTTTAAGAGCGGAAACAGCATAAACATTAGCAAAAGGGAATGCAAGGCGATAATTTTCCTCTTGCTGCCTGATATTTTCTTCACCGGATACGAGATCAGCTTTATTTAACACCAGGAAAACCGGAGTCTTAATATCTCTTAGTATATTAGCAATATACCGGTCACCTTTCCCCGGTGCAGTTGACAGATCAACCAAAAAAAGTACCAGATCTACTTCATTAAGAGTATTTAAGGCTGACTCGACCATATAGCTGCCAAGCTTATGCTTCGGCCGGTGAATCCCCGGAGTGTCTATAAATATTACCTGGGCCTCCTCTAGAGTAAGGATCCCGCGAATGCGGTTACGCGTTGTCTGCGGTTTATCAGAAATAATTGCCGCTTTTTCACCGATCAGCGCATTCATCAACGTTGATTTACCAACATTTGGTCGTCCAACAAGCGCTACAAAGCCTGAACGATGCATGAAAAACCTCCTAATGTATCTACCCAAGCAGATTTATTCTACCTGATCACTAAAACGTCCTAGCGAGTTAAAGAAAAAGGCTGTGGGAAAAGCTCCATTAAAGAAGTTATCTCTACCTCCCCGTTTGAGCCGACGAGGATAATCGGTAACTCTGCATCAAACTCCGCTAATACCTGCCGACAGGCCCCACAAGGGCGTATCGGCCTTGCAGAGTCAGAAACAACGGCTAAAAAACTAAACTCACGATACCCCGATGATACCGCACTGAACAATGCAGAACGCTCCGCGCATATCGAAAGTCCATAAGCTGAATTTTCTACATTTACCCCACAGAAAATCTTTCCTTCTTTAGTTTGCAACGCAGCCCCTACAGCGAAATGTGAGTAGGGGGCATATGCCCTCCGTTGCGCCTGCCATGCTGCATTTATAATTTCACTGTATTTCCCCCGCATTGTCCATCCCGTCTTTCTGCTAATTTGCTGGCGGCAGAGTCAAGCTTTCCGCCTGTTCAATCTCCATACGCACGCCACGAGTAAGCTCCCAAGATTTACGTAAAATATCAAGACCTGACTCTAAAACTTGCGGATCGCCTACCGCCTCGATAGTTACCGGATTAACCGGAATATGGTTATCATTTACCTTAATCAGAGAACCTACACAGCGAATACTTGTTGTTGCCGTAAGTCTGTAACCACCAACCGCTACTCCTTTAGCTCCGGATACCAGCAATTCATTGACAAGATCACGCACATCTGTATCATGAACTATTGTACCACTCGTATATCCATCCGGTGCATCATAAAGTTTAACAATGACCCCTGCCCCCGAAAGCTCCGAGTAGCCGGCTGCTGCTCGCGTTTCATGCAGCTGTAGGCGCAGTGCATCCAGCTCTTCTGTAAGGGCCTGCACCAGTTCCAGAGGGTTATACGGAACAACCTGAGTAACTGTTCCATCTTTAACCTCTAAGTCAATAATGACCTCCTGAGAGGGGATAACATCAGGAAGGCATTCATTTCTTATCGTCTTTAGAGTAGTGATATGAAGAATATTTTCAGGGATAACCTGGATCCCTTCCTCCTGTGATATACGGAGGGTAATCATCACTTCTTCCTCAAGTTCTTGCACTAGGGGGTCTTGATTAACAGTATAAAATATCTGATCCCGCAGCTTGCGGTCCCACTCTCTAACAACAATCTCCTGTACACGGCGACCATGGGTTAAAATAACCTGCGTCAGCTCATCACTGCTGGAAGCAAGATCGATCTCGTAACTAAAACTAGCGAGGGCTTCCTTAACAGGCCCTCGATCGAGAACATCGAGTTCAGCAGCCTGACGACGATTATAATTCAAAAAATCACGTGCTAATTCCCGCTTATAATTTAAATCAATCACTTGTTCAGTCTTTTCTTCACCTGTAATATTCCACATATATATACCGAGCATGGCAGTATTCATAAGTAATAAGATAATTACAATTGCAGCAATCTTTCCCTCAAAAACGCCAATGCCCTGACGGTAAATCTTCGGCATACCTTACCCCCCTCTTTAGCTGGCATTACATTTTCTCTAATATATCAATTACTCTATTAGCCTTAACGCTCAATATTCCTTGTAAAGATTTGTTAAGTTTAATTTAATTATCTTAATGAATCGTTAAAAATATTAATAAAAAAGAATTTTTTCTCCAAAAACAATGATGCCAACAATTAAGGCAAAGAGGGAAGCGATCAAAACAGCCGCCGCAGATACATCCTTGACTGTACGGGCCAGCGGCCTGTATTCTTCTGTATACAAATCAATTGTTTTTTCAATGGCTGTATTAAAAATTTCGGCAACAAGTACAAAAAAAACTGCAGCCATCACAAACAAAAACTCAGTTCTATCAAGGCGAAAACAAAAGCTAAGGAGAAAAACAATAACAGCAACGAAAAAATGAATGCGCATATTCCGCTGCGTACACCATACATAAAAAAGACCGTTTATAGCATAATGAAAACTTTTTTTAAGCTTATACATCATTTCAAGCGCCCCAAATCATAAGCAAGCAAAATTTGCTCTTGCTTACAGCGCATCTGCTTTTCCTCTGCTTGCGTATGATGATCATACCCTAAAAGATGAAGAAGGCCGTGCGTCATCAAAAAGGCAACCTCTCTTTCTAAGCTATGTCCATATTCCCGGGCCTGCTCTTGCGCGCGCTCAAGAGAGATATAAACATCGCCTAAAAGCTTTTCCCCTTCTGAAATAGACAGCTCGTCTCGGAGAGGAAAAGCCAAAACATCCGTTGGTTGCTCAATGTGGCGGTATTTCTGATTAAGTGCCTTAATATAATGGTCATCAACAAATATTATACTCGCCTCTACTCCTTCGTATTTTTCAGATCGTAGTATTTTTTCGCCTAAGTTTGCCAACTTGGCCAAAAAAGAATCCTCCAGTTTTACTACATCCTGCATATTATTAATCAACACACTCATTACTTTGCACCGCTCCCTTCAATCTCCGCCTTAAGTTCTTTCTCCGGATACTCGATGCGTGTATGGAAAATCCCTGAAAGAATGTGCGTAAAAATATCGCCGATCTTATCAAGTTCCTGAAGGGTTAAAGGGCACTCATCAAGCTGTCCGTCGTTTAATTTTTCCTTGATAATCTTGCGCACTGTCCCTTCTACTCGGCCAACTGTAGGCTTAGACAGTGAGCGTACCGCTGCTTCTACCGAATCAGCAAGCATGATAATTGCTGCTTCCTTTGTCTGAGGCAGAGGCCCTTCATAACGAAAATCTTCTTCGTTGACCTTTTCATAACGTCCGCTTTCTAACGCTTTCTGATAGAAAAAGGACACAAGACCTGTCCCATGGTGCTGCCTAATTATATCGGTGATCACTTTCGGCATTTTTGCATTTTTAGCCATCTCGTAGCCGTCTTTTACATGGGAACGTATAATC